>DATBZR010000065.1:0-37280 GCA_036513095.1 Candidatus Dormiibacterota bacterium
GAAGGCCGGCAAGCCGTAAAGGGAACTCAGCGAAAGGCGGGCGGCTCAACCCGGCCTTTTCTTTTTGTCCAATCAGGCGGCGACCACCACAGTGATCGTGAAGTTGCGGTCCGGGCAGCTCGGCTTGGCCATCGCCTCGCAGGTCGTCGCCCCGTGGGCGTTGAGCTCCGCCTGGCCGGCGCCGGCCGCATTGAAGGTCGCCGTGTAGGTGTCGCTCCCGCCTGGTCCGCTCCTGACCTGCGGCGTCCGTTCGGTATTGACCACCGAAAGCACCGAGGGATCGGTGGTGGTGACGTCCCACACCAGCGACGAGCCTGGAACCGGGAAGCTGTCCACCAGCTGCACCCGAACCGTGTCCCCGAGCCGTGCGTGGATCGTCGTCCCGGCGTCCTTGTCGCCAAGCGTGACGATCTGTCCGGCGGGGGGGACGGCGACCCCTCCACAGGAAAAGATCGCCACGGCCAGCGGCGCGGCCAGGAATCGCATCACAGAGATGACGTTCCGGCCGGGCGCCACGTAACGCAGCCGCCCGCCACCTAGACTCGATCGAGAGTTGAAAGCGCCCCTCGCCACCCCCGAACCGCCGTTCGCCCCTGAGCGCCCGCGCACCCTGGAGGCGCACGGCGACCGGCGCGTGGACCCCTATTACTGGCTCCGCGAGCGAGATAACCCCGAAGTCATCTCGTACCTGGAGGCCGAGAACTCGTACGCGGACGCCGTCATGGCTCCCACGCTCCCGCTCCAGGAGCGCCTCTACCGCGAGATCGTGGGCCGGGTGCAGCAAACCGACACCTCCGCGCCGGCTCTGTTCAAGGGCTGGTGGAGCTATACCCGGACCGTCGAGGGCCTCGACTATGAGATCTACTGCCGCCGGTCGGGAAGCATGGAGTCCACCGAAGAGGTCGTGCTCGACGCCAACGAGCTCGCCAAAGGCCATGAATACTTCGACCTCGGGTACGTCGAGCGCAGCCCCGATGAGAGGTTGGTGGCTTACGCCGCCGATCTCGACGGCTCCGAACGGCACGAGCTTCGTTTCCGCGACCTCGCGACGGGCGCGGACCTGGAGGACGTCATCCCGGGCGTGTATTACGGCTCCGCCTGGTCGGCGGACAGCAGGACCTTCTTCTACGTCATGCCGGATGCCGCGGTCAGACCGTTCCAGGTCTGGCGCCACGTGCTCGGCACTCCAACCACGGATGACGTGCTCGTGATTCAGGAGGACGACGAGAGATTCGAGTTGACCGTGGAGCTGACCAAGAGCGAGCGGTACGTGCTCGTGACCAGCACGAGCCAGGTGACCAGCGAAACCCGTTTCCTGCCCAGCGACCAACCCGAGTCTGAGCTCCGCATGATCGAGCCGAGACGTCATGGGATCGAGTACGGGATCGACCACCAGGGTGATCGGTTTCTCATCCTGACCAACGACGGCGCGCGCAACTTCAGAGTGATGGCGGCCCCGCTCTCGAGCCCGGGGCGCGCGTCCTGGATAGAGGTCGTTCCGGAGCGGCATGGTGTGCGTCTCAACTACACCGATGCGTTTGCGGGCCACGTCGTGCTCGGCCAGAGGTCCGACGGGTTGCAGCGGCTGGAGGTGCTGGACTGCGCGACCGGTGTGCTTCACGTCGTGGAGCAGCCAGACACCGCGTACACCGCCTTCCCCGGCTTCGACCCCAACTACGACAGCTCGGTCATGCGCTTCTTCTACACGTCGCTGACCGCACCCTTTTCCGCAGTCGACTACGACATGAGCACGCGGCGGCGGACGTTGGTCAAGGAGCAGCCCGTCCCCGGCTACGATCGCGACGCCTACGTGACCGAACGTCTGTGGGCCGCCGCGCCAGATGGAGTTCGGGTTCCGATGTCGATCGTCTACAAGCACGGCCTGAGGCGCGATGGATCGAGTCCGGCGCTGCTCAACGGTTACGGCGCCTACGAGCTGTCCAGCGACCCAATGTTCGACCCGGTGCGACTCAGCCTGCTCGACCGTGGATTCGTGTTCGCGATCGCGCACGTGCGCGGTGGCGGCGAGATGGGGAGGGAGTGGTACGAGGATGGCAAGTTTCTGCGCAAGACCAACACGTTCAGCGACTTCATCGCCTGCGCAGAGCGCCTGGTCGAGCTCGGCTACACGAGCCCACGCCGGCTGGCGATTCGAGGACGCAGCGCTGGCGGCCTGCTGATCGGTGCGGTGCTGAACATGCAGCCCAACCTGTTCGCGTGCGCGGTGGCGCAGGTCCCCTTCGTCGACGCCCTCACCACGATGCTGGACGACAAGCTGCCGCTCACCGTCAACGAGTTCGACGAGTGGGGCAACCCGGCCGAGGCCGACTTCTACCGGTACATCAAGACGTACTCGCCATACGACAACGTGAGGCCGGCGGAGTACCCGGCGCTGCTGGTGACCACGGGCCTGAACGACCCGCGGGTCTCGTACTGGGAGCCGGCCAAATGGGTCGCGAAGCTGCGTTCCCTCAACCGGAGCGACAACGTGCTGCTGCTCAAGACGCAGATGGGAGTGGGTCACTCGGGCCCGTCCGGGCGCTACGAGTCTTGGCGCGAAGAGGCCTTCATCACGGCCTTCGTGCTGGAACAGGTGCGGTCTTGACTTGGCCCCGGATCGGGATTACCCTAGCCGCCTCATCACACCCATCCGGGTGTGTCTATTTTTGCGGGAGAGTGCCAATGGGCGGTAACAGGAAGGTCTTCGCCGGCGAGGGCGAAGCGTGCCTTCTTACCGCACATTGAGTCTGCTTCGGTAGCCAGAACCTAGAAACCAAGAAGTTCACCGACAGAGGACCGTGCGGTAGTTGGGCACCGCCACGGTCCTTTTTATTTGCCTTCGGGAAATTTCCATGGAGAAAGTGATGTCCACGAGAGCGATTGAGATTCGCGGGATTCAGAAAGCGTTCCGGCGCCGGGAGCGCGAAGCCGGCGCGCCCTGGTGGCGGCGCGAGTGGAGGGACAAGGTCGCCCTTCACGAGCTCGACCTGGTCGTCGAGGCGGGGGGCGTGACCGGCATCCTCGGGCCGAACGGCAGCGGGAAGTCGACGCTCATCCGCATCCTCGGCACTCTCCTCACCCCGGATGCCGGGACGGCGATGGTGTTCGGGTGGGATGTGGTTGCGCAACCGCTTTCGGTCCGGCGCCACGTCAACCGCGTCTCCGTCGAGGCCGCCTTCTTCAAGGAGCTCAGCCCCTGGGAGAACATGCTCTATGCCGCTCGCCTGTACGGCGGCGGAGCCGCGGGCACGCGCCAGCGTGTGATGGAGATCCTGGACAAGCTGGGTCTGCCCCTCGACACGGTCGACCAGCCGATGAAACAGCTGTCGCGCGGGCAGCAGCAAAAGGTCGCCATCGCGCGAAGCTTCCTGACCGCGCCGTCTCTTCTCTTGATGGACGAGCCCACCACCGGGCTCGATCCTCGCTCGAAGAAAGAGGTGCAGACCCTGCTGCACATGCTCCGCGCCGAGCACGAGGTCACTGTCCTGCTCTGCACGCACGACATGGCCGAGGCGGCGGAGCTCTGCGATCGCGTGCTGATGATGGACGGAGGCCGCGTGCTCGCGGACGGGAGCCCCGATGAGCTCTGCCGGTTGCACGCGAACGGCAAGCCCGACCCGACCCTGGAGGACGTCTTCATGCACCTCACCGGAAAGACCCTCGAGGTCGCCGAGGATAAGGAGGAGCGGACATGAGCGCCGGAGTAGGGATACGCCACACCGAGCTCAACGCGCTCTTCGGCTTCGCGGAGCGGCAGCTTCATGTCGTCAAGCGCTACTGGCTGTGGGAGGTCGTCTGGCTCTTCTACAGCCTGGTCAGCGTGCTCTCGATCGGCTTCCTCGCCTCGGGCCTCGGGTCGCTCGGCGCCCAGAACGCCTCGTTCGACATGCGCAAGGCGCAGCTCTATCTGCTCATCGGCGCGCTGCTGTGGGGCTACCTGTCGCTGGTCTTCATGGAGGCCGCGTACGCGATCGCCTGGGAGAGGTGGGAGGGCACCATCGAGTACACGTTCATGGCGCCGGTGAGGCGCGTCACCCACCTGATGGGGATCTGCCTCTTCGCCATCGGCTACGGCCTCATCCGTACGTTCGTGGTGCTGCTCATCGCCGCGTTCATGTTCAACCTCGACTTCTCACACGCGGACATTCCGGCCGCGCTCGCGGTGCTCGCAGCGTCGACCGTGCCGCTGATCGGCCTGAGCATCCTGACCTCGGTGCTGCCGCTCCTCTCACCGCAGAAGGGCGAGCAGATGTCGGTCGCGCTGCAGGGCTTCCTGCTGCTCGTCTCTGGCGTGTACTACCCGCTGACCGTGCTGCCGGTTGCGATGCAGGTCGCGGGCGCGGCGAGCCCGCTCACCTACGCGCTCGCCGGCATGCGGCGCAGCCTCCTCGACGGGGCAGGGCTGCAGGCCCAGCTGCCGACGATCGGCATCCTCCTGGGCATGGGCGCCGTGATGATCCCGGCCAGCATCCTGGTCTTCGGTTGGGCCGAAAACCGCGCGAAAAGGCTCGGCCTGTTGAAGCGAAGTGGGTAAGGAAAAGCATCCAGGGGCGTTCGCGGACCTTCAGGCACATCCAAACTAATGTTCGGGACTATCACCTTTCAGCGCACCATCTAGGGCGCCTCGCGCACCCGAACACAAGATGTCGTGGTCGCCCCCCTGCAGAGCCGTCCAGGCCTCTCTACATGTTGTGGTAAGGGTATTGACAGGCTGAGCACGCACCGTTAGTGTTCGCGGCGAATCGCGGTGATCAGTGGGGAGAAGTGGTGAGTCAAAGCAACGCTGAAGCATACGTCGCACCCTACGTCCAGGTACAGCACGCCATACACCTCCTCTACGCCACTTCTCCCCGCAGCCGCGATGGGCACTCGGTGCCCGCCAACCATCGATTCGACAAAGACGGCAACCGTCTCCCGCTCGAGCTTCATGGCTGCGGATGCAGCCTCTGCGCCCGCAGGCAGCGTGACCGGCGTCACTTCTGGGAGTCCCGATGAGTGTTCACCGGGGCGCACAGGGTGAGGGTCGACGACAAGGGCAGGCTGGCCATACCCGCGGCCTTTCGCAAGCAGCTTCAGGAGGGGAGCTTCGTCTCGGTCAGCCAGGACAACGTCCTGGCGATCTACCCTCCGGACCTCTGGGCCGCCCTGGCTCAGGAGCTGCGCAGCCCGCTGCCGGGACCGGACCAGCGTGCACTCGCTCGTACGCTCTATCCGATGTCGGACCCATTCGAGCCGGACGGGCAGGGACGGATCAGCCTTCAACCGGAACAGCGCCGGTTGGCGGGGATCGAGACACCGTCGACGGTGGTGGTGATCGGGACCGGGTCCCGGGTGGAAATCTGGCCCGAGGGCCGATGGGACAGCTACAACGCCGACGCACAAGGTCGCTTTACCGAATTCGCTGACAGGGTGATCTCAGGGCACTGAGTCCGCACCAACCCGCACTTTTACAAGAGGTAATAGAGCTGCTCCAGCCCCACCTCAGGGCGGTCGCGATCGACTGCACTGTGGGGCAGGCGGGCCATGCCCGCCAGATCCTGGAGAGGATCACACCCGGTGGCCGGCTGCTCGGGATCGACCGCGATCCAGTGGCTGTCGAGGCCGCGCGGGTGGCCCTGGCCCGATTTGGGCCTTCGGTTGTCCTGGTTCAAGGGCGCTTTTCCGAGCTCGGCTCGATCAGCGCCGAAAACGGCTTCGAAAAAGCCGACATGATCCTCTTTGACTTCGGCCTTTCCAGCAACCAGTTAGATGACCCGGAGCGCGGCTTCAGCTTTCGTGGAGAAGGTCCGCTCGACATGCGCATGGATCCCGCCGCCCCTGTAACAGCGGCGACCATCGTCAACGAGTCGGACGTCCGCGAGATCGAACGAATCCTCCGGGAGTACGGCGAAGAGCGATGGGCTCGCCGGATCGCACAATTCATCGTGGCGCGGCGCCCGCTGCGTACCACGCGCGATCTGGCCGAGGCCGTCGAGGCCGCCGTTCCGAGGGCCGCGTGGCCTCGCGACATCAACGTTGCGACCCGGACGTTTCAGGGTCTGCGCATAGCCGTCAACGACGAGCTAGGCGAGATCGAAGCAGGATTGCGAGCAGCTCTTAAGACACTTACACCCGGTGGCCGTATGGCGACGATCAGCTTCCACTCCTTGGAAGACCGTTTGGTCAAGTCATTCTTCAACGTCGAGTCAAAAGACTGCATCTGCCCACCCCAGCAGCCAGTCTGCACCTGCGGCCACCGGGCCACTCTTCGCACCGTCACCCGCCGGCCCGTGCGGCCATCCGACGCGGAGGTCGCGGCCAACCCGCGAGCGCGATCGTCGCGCCTGAGGGTGGCGGAAAAGCTCTGACCCAACTCAAGTCCTGGTGGCCGGCCAACCCCTCCCGGCCACCAGGCACCAACCTCTCGCAGAACGAGCCTCCTCTCCCCGTCGGGGAGAGGGGCTTAAACCCGTAACAACGGCCGCAGCACAACCGCACCACACGTCCAAGAAATAGATGAGGCATACGTTTTGATATCGACCCGAATATTGGCGCGACGGCGCCTGAGCACATCAGGCGTAAAGCCGGCCCCCGCCCCGCGGCGGAGGCGGCGCACGCGCGGCTTCGTGCAGGTGGCGAGCTCGACCGCGGCCGAAAGGCTGCACCTGAGCTCGTTCGGTCACGCCTACCTCGGCCTCGGTGCGGTCCTGATCGCGGTCCTCTTCTATCTCGGTCTCGCCGCGGAGATCACCCAATCCTCCTATGACATCGCCCGCCTCCAGGCCCAGCAGAGCCAGCTGCTCGCCGAGCAGGATCAGCTTCGCTACCAGGAGGTGACGATGCACGCGCCGGCACAGGTCCAGCAGCAAGCCGCGCAGGGCGGCATGCAGCGGGTGGTGCCGTCTGGCTATGTCTCAGGCCAGCCGGTGGCGATCGACCTCACCGCTCCCGTCGGCGCCTCCGCAGGGGACTCCACGCCGCTGTGGGCGCGCGCGGTCGCGGCCGTCGTCAACACCGTTGGCGGCACGCGCGACGTGCTGGCGGCCACCAAGTAGTGGCGATCGGGGTCCGCTCGCGGGCCCCACGCGTTGAGCGTGTTGGCTCCACCCGCCTGCGCATCCTGTCGATGGTGCTGGTCGCCCTCTGCCTCGCCGGGATGGTGTGGTCGCGCCTCGCGTACTGGCAGATCGTGCAGCACGGCCAGCTCGCCATGCAGGCGCAGGCTCAGTACCGAGAGGTAGTCCAGCTGCCCGCTGTGCGCGGAGCGATCTTCGACCGCAACCTGACCCAGCTGGTCGTCAACACGACCGTCTATTCGGCTTTCGTCTCGCCCGACCAGGTGCCTTCCGGCTGGCGCGACCAGGTGGCCGCGGCGCTGGTCTCGATCGTCGGCGCCGACCAGACGAAGGTCATGACCACTCTGGAGTCCGGCGCCAAGTTCGCGTACATCTCGCCCCGCCGCTTCTCCAAAGACAAGGCCGACAAGCTGACGGCGCTCAAGCTGCCCGGGGTCGGGCTGGAGCCGGAAACCCAGCGTTCGTACCTCCCCGGAATCTCGGCGGGCACGACCCTGGCCTCGAACTTGCTGGGCTTCGTCAATTACAACGGCGACGGGCAGTACGGACTCGAGGCCTACTACCAGAAGGTCCTGGCCGGCACGGCCGGATACATCTCGAGCTATCGCGACCTGGCCAACCGGGAGATCGTGCTCGGCTCGCACACGCACCAGGACCCGGTCAACGGGTCAGATCTCGTGCTCTCGCTGGACGCCAACATTCAATACGCGGCCGAGCAGGCCCTGGCTGACGGCGTGAAAAAGTACAACGCCGAAAGCGGCAGCGTGCTCATCATGGACCCGACCACGGGTGGCATCGTCGCATCCGCCGACTACCCGAGCTACAACGCCAATGACTTCGCCCACACCGACACCGCGCTCTTCAAGGACAACGTCTCGAGCTACGTTTACGAGCCGGGGTCCGTGATGAAGGTCGCCACCCTCGCAGGCGCGATCAACTCGGGAGCGATCACGCCAAGCACGGTGATCAATGACCCGGGCTATCTGAACGTGGGCGGATACCGGATCTACGACTGGGACCGCAAAAACCACGGCAACATCACGTACACGTACGTTCTTCAGGACTCGCTCAACGTCGGCGCGATGAAGGCGATGCAGGCGGAGGGCCATGACGCTTTCTACAACTATCTGCAGGGCTTCGGACTGACGAAGCCAAGCGGAATCGACGTGGCCGGCGAGACCACAGTCGCGCCGCCGTCGGCCGCATCCATGGCTGATGCCCAGTACGCGACTGCTTCGTTCGGCCAGGGGATCGACGTCAACATGGTTCAAATGCTGGCGGCGGTCAACGTGATTGCCAACGGCGGAAAGTACGCCCCGCCTCACGTCGTGGATCGGATCGGCACGTCGATCAACCCGCTGCTGCTGCAGCCGCAGCGCCAGGTGATCAGCCCATCCGCGGCGGCGCAGATGACCGCGATGATGGAGAACGTCGTCCAGCACGGCTCGGGATTTACGTCACGAGTCAAGGGCTTTGAGCTCGACCAGACCGGCAAGACGGGAACCGCTCAGATCCCGGTCAACGGCCAGTACACGCAGGACGTCTGGTCTTCATTCGTCGGCTTCCTCCCGGCACAGCACCCTCGGTTCACGATGCTTGTCGTGATCCGCAAGCCGCACGCCGCCGGCAGCGATCGCGACTGGACGCTGAACGACGGTTACATCACCGCTGGGCCCATCTGGCAGAAGATCGCCCAGGCCATGGTCATCGACTGGCACATAACGCCCGACCCCCACTAACGGTTCTACTAAGCGTATGAAGCTGTCTCTCCTCGAGATCCTCGAGGCGACCGGCGGTGGCGAGGTCGGCGGCACCCAGGTCGGCAACACGTTCTCGACCTTTCACACCGACTCGCGCGAGGTCGTCAACGGTGGGGTCTTCTTCGCCCTTCGTGGCGCAGAGATGGATGGGCACCGGTTCGTCGATGACGCGATCAAGCGTGGAGCGACCGCGGTCGTGGTCGAGCGGCGCATGAACGTCCCGACCGGGATCGCCGAGATTCGCGTACCGGACACGTGGGCGGCTCTGTTCGCGCTCGCCTCCTACACGCTCGGACATATCAGTCCACTGGTCGTGGCGGTGACCGGCAGCAACGGCAAGACCTCGACCAAGGAGATGATCGCCGCCATCCTCAGCAAGCACTACAACGTGATGAGGACGAGCGGCAACCTCAACACCGAGACCGGCGTTCCACTCACGATGCTTGCCCTGCAGCCCCATCACACCGCGCTCGTCCTCGAGATGGGCATGCAGCGGCCGGGCGACATCGCTCGCCTTGTTGCCCTGGCCCGACCGACCATCGGAGTGATCACCAACATCGGGACGGTCCACATGGAGTTCTTCAGCTCGCGCGAGGAGCTTGCGCGTTCCAAGGGAGAGATGGTGGCGGGGCTGACGGAGCACGACACGGCGATCCTCAACGCCGACGACCAGTTCTTTCCGATGCTGGTGGCGATGACCGCCGCCCGCGTCACCAGCTTCGGCATGGCGTCCGGCGATTTTCGCGCCGACGGCTATCGGGCGCTGACGGGCGGCGGGGGACAGTTCTCCGTCAGGAGGGTCGAGGTGCGCCTCGCGCTGGAGGGCCGGCACCAGGCCGCGAACGCCGTCGCCGCGCTCGCGGCGGGAGTGACCGCCGGGGTGACTCTCCAGGACGGCGCCGACGCGCTCGCCAACGTGGCGGTCGAGCATCGCCTCCAGGACCTTCCCGCACCGGGCGGTTACTCCGTCATCGACGACGCCTACAACGCGAGCCCGGAATCGATGCTTGCCGCCTTCGAGGCGCTCGCCGAGAGCCCCCGCCGCGGGAGGTTGCTCGCAGTGCTCGGACAGATGGGGGAGCTGGGCGCGCTGTCCGAGGAGGCGCATCAGCGCGTGGGCCGCCGCGCCGCCGAGGTGTTCGACGCCGTGTGCGTGCTCGACGGTGAGCGCGCGCGGGCGCTGGCCGAGTCCGCCGGCGCCGAGCTGGTGGCGAGCCGGCCCGCGGCTCGGGACTGGGTTCGCCGCAACGCACGCGAGGGAGATCGAGTCCTGGTCAAGGGATCTCGCTCCACGCACCTGGAGGAGGTGGTCCGGGAGCTGACCGAACCTTGATTCTCGATCTCATAACGTTTGTGGTGACCTTTGTCATCGCCTTCGTCCTCTATCCGCCGTTCATCCGCGCCCTTCGGCGGATGAAAGCGGGGCAGGTGATCCAGACCGAGCTACCCGATTCCCACCAGAAGAAGGCGGGCACCCCCACTGCGGGCGGCACCCTCTTCGTCGCGGTCGGGGTCATCGCGGGCGTGCTCGCATCGCTCGCGGGACACAGCGGCGCGATGCCCGCGGCAGGTGGGCTGCTGGTCGGCGGGCTCATCGGGTTTGCCGACGACCGCAGCAAGCTCACGGTCGGGACTCGCGGCATTCCCGCGCGGCTCAAGTTCCCGCTCCAGGTCTTGCTCGCGGTTCCTGTCGCCTGGCTTGCCACCGTGCAGGGCGCGCCGCATCAGCTCTTCCTCCCGGCCACGCCCTGGCTGGTGTTTCCATTCGCGGTGATCGCGATCGTGGCCACCGCCAACGCGGTCAACCTGACGGACGGAATGGATGGGCTCGCGGGCGGCCTGTCCGCGATCGCGGTGGGAGCCCTGGTGCTCTTGCTTCCGGGCGCGCCCGCGGGCGAGAAAGCCGTGGCGATGAGCCTGTGCGGGGCACTCGTCGCCTTCCTCGTCTTCAACCGCTACCCGGCGCGCGTCTTCATGGGTGACACCGGCGCGCTCGCCATCGGCTTTGCGCTCGCGGCCATGGCGATTCAGCAAGGGATGTTGGTTCTGCTGCCGCTTCTCGCACTGGTGTTTGTACTCGAGACGCTGTCTGTCATCATTCAGGTTGCCTATTTCAAGGCCAGCGGCGGACGCCGAGTTTTCACGATGACCCCAATTCACTACACGTTCCACCACGCGGGTTGGTCTGAGAACCGCATCGCGCTCTCCTTTTGGGGCGCGGGGCTCGTCTCGGCGCTGGCCGCTGCCGGGGTGGCGCGCCTGGTCACGTGACCGCCCTCGTCGTGGGCGCCGCGCGCAGCGGGATCGCGCTGGCCAACCACCTCACACGTGCCGGGGAAACCGTGCGCGTGGTCGATCGCAAGCCGGCCCCGGAGCTGCGCGACGCCATCTCCAGGATGCCTCCCGGTGTCGATTTCAGGCTCGGCGACGAGACTGGCGTCCTCGACGGCGTCAATGTGGTGTACGCAAGCCCCGGTGTGCCGTGGGACGCGCAGCTGCTCAACGACGCGCGGTCGCGCGGCATCGAGGTGTCGAGCGAGATCGATCTCTTCCTCAAGCTCTGTCCGGGCACCGTCGTCGGGATCACCGGCACGAACGGCAAGACGACCACGACTGCGCTCACCGGTGTTGTGCTCGCCGCCGGCGACAGGCCCGTGGTGGTGGGCGGAAACATCGGCGACACGGTGCTCGACCGGCTCGAAGAGATCACGCCCGAGCACTGGGTCGTGCTCGAGCTGTCGAGCTTCCAGCTCGAGTCGATCGACTGGCCTCGCCTCCATGCCGGCGTCATCCTCAACATCACGCCTGACCACCTCGACCGGCATGGAACGTTCGAGCACTACGTCGACCTCAAGGCGCGCGCGATCGAGTACGGCGGCCGGGACGATTTCGCAGTCCTCAACGGTCGCGACGAGAGGGTGCGCGGGCTCGCGTCACGCACACAGGCCAGAGTCGTCTGGTTCGACCAGCACAAGCCGATCCCGCCGATGCCGCTCCCGGGCAGGCACAACATGGAGAACGCGCTCGCGGCCGCGGCCATAGGAAGAATCGCAGGCCTCTCCGACGAGGCGATCAACAGCGCCATCCGCTCGTTCAAGGGCGTCGAGCACCGGCTCGAGCTCGTCGGCGAGTGGGCGGGCGTGCGCTGGTACAACGATTCGAAGGCCACCAACCCCGACGCCGGGCGCGTCGCGTTGAGCTCGTTCCCCGGCGCGCCGGTCGTGCTCATCGCGGGCGGGTACGGCAGCGGCTTCGAGCTGGGCCAGTGGGTGGCCGATGTGCTGGCCAACGCGGAGGCCGTGGTGCTGATCGGCGCCTCGGCCGGCCTGCTGCAGGAGGCTCTGCGAGCGCACCCCAAGGTGGTCCGCGTGGCAAGCCTGGAGGAGGCGGTCGAAGCCGCGGCCAAGCTCTCGCGCCTCGGCGGGGTCGTGCTGCTCAGCCCCGCCTACAAGAGCTACGACATGTTCAAGGACTACGAGGACCGGGGCAACCAGTTCAAGACCCTGGTCCACAAGCGGTTCGCGTCTTGAGCTTCGCGACCACCGGCCGCGCCCAGGGCGCCCGTTCAGACAGAAAGCAGCCAGACCGGCTGCTGCTTTTCACGACGGTGCTCCTGTGCGGGGCGGGCCTGGTCATGGTGACCAGCGCGAGCGTGGCCTTCGCCTACACGCAGCACCAGTCGGCCTTTTACTACGCCGAGAGGCAGGCGGTGTGGATGACGCTGGGTTTCGTTGCGCTGTTCGTCCTGAGCCGCGTCGACTATCACCGGCTTCGCCCTATCGCACCCGCTGGCGCGGTCGCGGCAGCGCTGCTGATGATCCTCGTTCTGGTTCCGCACCTCGGCGTGACCGTCAACGGCGCTCGCCGGTGGTTCGACGCCGGACCGCTCGGCACATTCCAGCCTTCGGAGCTCGGCAAGCTCGCCTTCGCCGTCTTCATCGCGCACTGGATCGACCGGCATGCGTCTTCGATCGGTGATTTTCAGAAGACGTTCCTGCCCTTCGCCGCAATGCTCACGGGAGTGCTGGTGCTCTTGATGCTGGAGCGCGATCTCGGCACCTCGGTCATCATCGTCGGAATCTTCGTCAGCGCCTACTGGGCAGGCGGCGGACGGGTTCGCCACATGGTCTTGCTGGTGGCCGCGTTGGGCCTTGGGTTCGTCGCGCTGACCGTTCTCGAGCCGTATCGCTTCGCCAGGTTGACCGCGTTCCAGAACCCGTTCAGCGATCCGCTCGGCTCCGGCTTCCAGGCGACTCAGTCGCTCTACGGCCTCGCGTCAGGGGGATGGTTCGGAGTCGGCATCGGGCATTCGATCGAGAAGTACGGCTGGCTGCCCGAAGCTCACACGGACTTCATCTTCGCGATCGTCGGCGAGGAAACCGGGCTCATCGGCACGACGCTCGTCATGCTCGGGTTTCTCTTCTTCGGGCTGCGGGGTTACCGGGCCGCGCTGCGCGCGCCGGATCGGTTCGGCGTCGGGCTTGCAGCGGCGATCACGACGTGGATCTGCTTTGAGGCGTTGTTGAACATGGCGACGGTGACCAACACGCTCCCCATCACGGGCGTGCCGCTGCCGTTCTTCAGCTACGGCGGAACGGCGGTGGCGACGACGCTCGCGGCGGTCGGCGTCCTGCTCAGCATCGCCCGGAGTGGCACAGGATCTTCACTCGGGAGGACAGATGAGGCTATTGATCGCTGGCGGCGGGACCGGAGGACACCTGTATCCGGCGCTCGCGGTCGCCCGAGCGTTTCGCGCCGAGGAGCCTGACGGCGCCGTGCTCCTGGTCGGACGCACCGGCGGCCCGGAGGAGCGTCTCGTGCCCGCGGCGGGTTTCGAGCTCGCGACTGTGAACGTCCGCGGGCTCGACCGTGACGCGGTGTGGAAGAACCTCGCCCTTCCGGCGGTCCTTCCGGCGTCGCTGCGAGCCGGCCTCCGGATCGTCGATCGCTTCCGTCCGGACGTCGTGCTCGGGATGGGCGGCTACGTGATGGCCCCGGCGGTCGCGGCCGCTCGCCTGCGTGGAATTCCGTATGTCCTGCATGAAAAGGATGTGCGCCCAGGCCTGGCGACCCGAATCTTCGCCGGCGGGGCGGCGGCGATCTGCACCACCTTGCCAGGGACCGAGAAGCGCCTCGGTGGCCGCCGCGTGACGCTGACCGGCGTCCCGCTGCGCGAGGGGTTCACCTCACGTGTCCCGGAAGTTCCGCCACGCCGAGTGCTGATCACCGGCGGCAGCCAGGGCGCGCGCAACCTGAACAATGCGGTCTGGTCTGCCCTCGACGAGCTGTGCAGCCGGTTCGAAGAGGTGATTCACGTGGCCGGCCGTCAGGGTGCAACCGGTGTGTCGGAGCACTCGCGTGCGCGCTATACGGGGATGGCGTTCACTGATGACATGGCGGAGCTGATGTCGCGCGCGGACCTGATTGTCAGCCGCGCGGGTGTCGGCACGATCGCCGAGGCGACCGCCGTCGGGCTGCCGATGATCTTGATCCCGGGGACCTTTGGCGGCGGCCACCAGGAGGAGAACGCCGCCGCGATGGTCGCCGCCGGCGCCGCCGTGCGGCTGGGAGATCACGAGCTCAGCGGCCCGAGCCTGGTGTCGACGATTGAAGGACTCGACGTCGAGCGATTGCGTGCGCTGGCGAAGGCTTCGGCCTCGGCCGGCCGGCGTGAGGCCGCGCAGCGGGTGCTCGCGGTGCTCCATGAGGTGGCGCGCCGGCCGGACGCGCGCGGGGCGCCGTCAAATTGAGGGTCCACTTGATGGGCGTGGGCGGTGCGGGCGTGTCGGCCCTGGCGCGTGTCTTCCTCGCCCGCGGCGACGAGGTCAGCGGCTGTGACACGAAGGTGTCGGACACGACGGAGGAGCTCGAGGACGCCGGCGTGCGGATCATGATCGGCCACGATCCCGAGCACGTCCTGTTCCAGGACCTGCTGGTGTACAGCGGAGCGATCAAGGGCTCGCCCGAGCTCGACGCCGCGCGGGCGATGGGCCTGGCGGTGCTCAGCCGGGCCGAAATGCTGGCCCAGCTGATCAACGAGTCGGACTCGATCGCCATCGCCGGAACCGCCGGAAAGACGACGGTGACTCACATGCTGGGCCACATCCTGGTCACCGCAGGCTACGACCCGACCGTGCTGGTCGGCGATGGCGCCAGCGCGCGCGCCGGGCGATCGAAGTGGCTGGTGGCGGAGACGGACGAGTCGGACGGGACCCTCACGCTTCACCATCCTCGCCGCGCCATCGTTACGAACATCGAGCTCGACCACCCCGACCACTTCAGGGATGTCAGCGCGGTGCGCGATCTCTTCCAGTGGTTCATCGCGAACCTGCCGGAGGATGGCCTTGCGGTGCTGTGTGCGGACGATGAGCTCGTGCGCGACCTCAAGCCCAGGGCGCGCCGGGTCACGTACGGCTTCCGGCAGGACGCGACGTATCGCTGCGAACCCGTTCGCCCCTTCCCGATCCATCACGACGGGCGCGAGCTGGGCCGCGTCAACTTGAGGCAGCCCGGCCGCCACAACATTCAGAACGCGACCGCGGCAGCGGCGATGGCAATGGAGATCGGCGTGCCGTTCGGCGACGTGAGGGCGGCGCTGGAGTCGTTCCCCGGCGCGCACCGCCGCATGGAGCTGCTCGGCGTCTTCCAGGGCGCGACCGTCTACGACGACTACGCACACCACCCGACAAAGGTCCGCGCAACCATCGAGGCGGCGCGCGAGCTGCGTCACAGGCGGCTGATCGTCGTCTTCCAGCCGCACCGCTACTCGCGCCTCGCGGCGTTCATGTACGACTTCACGCGCTCTTTCGAGGGCGCAGACAAGGTGCTGGTGCTGGACGTGTACAGCGCGGGCGAGCAGAACCCCACCGGCGTCCAGGCAGCGGACCTGGCGCACCAGATGCCGAACGCAACTTATGCCGGCGACTTCAAGACGGCGCGCGAGATGCTCGAGGGCCTGGTCGGGCCGGGCGATCTCCTGCTCCTGATGGGCGCGGGCGACATCAACAAGCTGGGCGATGAGCTGGCGCACCGCGTCTAAGGTCAAGTGGCTGGCCTCGCTGCCCGGGGTGAGCCAGGACGAGCCGCTCGCCTCGCGGACATCCTTCGGAATCGGCGGACCCGCCGACTTCTTCGTCGAGCTTGGCCGGCCTCAGGCGCTCGAGAACTTGATCGAGGGCTGCGCCGAGCGCGGCATTCCTTATCTGCTGCTGGGCGCGGGGACCAACCTCCTGGTCGCCGACGCCGGCGTCGAAGGGCTCGTCCTCAGAGTCGTGAACCGCGAGCACCACGTGGATGGAAGGGTGGTGCGGGCTGGCGCGGGGTTGAAGATGATGCGTCTCGCCCGCATCGTCGCCGACGCCGGGCTCCGCGGGTTCGAGTTCGCGATCGGCGTTCCCGGCACGGTCGGCGGGGCGGTCTACCAGAACGCCGGTTGCTGGGGCAAGGAGTTGCGGGAGGTCCTGGTCGAGGTCGAAGGTTTCATGCCTGGAGCCGGTAAGAAGACCTGGAAACGCGCCGACCTCCAGTTCGCCTACCGCACTTCCGCCCTGCGTGAGGGAGCGCTCAAAGGCGGGCTCGTGGTCGAGGCGACGATCCAGCTCGAGCGTGGCGATGGGGAGGAGGCCAAAGCGCTGATGGCCAAGCTCACCAGGGAGCGCGCCGAAACTCAGCCGATCAAGACCAAGAACTGCGGCAGCGTGTTCAGGAACCCGCCGGGCGATTCGGCGGGGCGGCTGGTCCAGGCCGCCGGCCTCAAAGGCGCTCGCGAGGGCATGGCCGTGGTCTCGCCGCTCCACGGCAACTTCATCGTCAACGAAGGTGGAGCCACGGCGGCCGATGTGAAACAGCTCATCGAGCGGATCCAGGCCGAGGTGAAAAGGCGGTTCAACGTCGAGCTGGAAACCGAGGTGGAGATGGTGGGGAGGTTCAAGCGGTGAAGGTGGCCGTGCTGCGGGGCGGGAAGTCGGCGGAACGCGAAGTCTCGCTCCTGTCCGGCGCGCAGGTTGAGAAGGCCCTGCGCAAGCGGGGCCATGACGTCAGCGGGGTCGACATCGACCTCAACACCTGGGACGTGCTGAGGGACGGCGCCTTCGACTGCGTTTTCAACGCCCTTCACGGACGGCTCGGCGAGGACGGCACGGTCCAGGGCATGCTCGAGCTGCTGGGACTCCCGTACACAGGCTCCGGGATCCTGGCGTCCGCGCTGTGCATGGACAAGGCGCGTGCGAACACGATGATGGCCGCGGCCGGGCTGGACATTCCTCCTTTTGAAGAGGTCGAGATCACGGACGGCGTCGCAGCGGATCTTGTCGAGCGGCTGGTCGCGGCCTTTGGGTTGCCCCTGGTGGTGAAGCCCGTCCGGGAGGGCTCGACGATCGGCCTCACCATCGCAAACGACGTCGACCAGGCGGCGAGCGGTCTCATCCTGGCCGGGCGTTACGACCGGCGAGTCCTCGTCCAGCATTTCGCAGCCGGCATCGAGATCACGGTAGGTGTACTTGCCACTCCCGACATCCAGGTGCTGCCCACCCTGGAGATCGTGAGCGACAACCCTGTCTACGACTACGACGCCAAATACACAGCGGGCAAGTCGCGCCACATCATCCCGGCTCGCATTTCCGAGGTCGCCCAGCGCGAATCTGCGGAGTCGGCGCGGCGCGCCTTCATCGAGCTTGGCTGTGCCGGCATGGCGCGGGTCGACATCATCGTGGACGCGGACGGCACGCCATGGGTGCTGGAGGTCAACACCGTGCCCGGCCTCACCGAGTTGTCGCTCCTGCCCGATGCAGCGCGCGCAGCGGGCATCGCGTTCGACGACCTTTGCCAGCGGCTGGTCGACCACGCCGTCGGCCGGCACGAGCGCCGCGTAGGACCTCCCTCGGGATGAGGTCGCGCCGCCGGCGGAGCCTGTTCGCCATGCGCCCGCGGCGCGGCCTCGAGCAGAGCGAGCCGCTCAAAGGCCAGCTCTGGACGCGCTCCGAGCAAAGCGTGCGCGAGCCTGACGTGCATTGGGCCTGGCGTGGGCTAGCGGCGGGTGCGGCAATCGCGGAATGCGCGCTGCTCGCCTGGCTGTGGTTCGGCCCTGCGCTGTCGGTGCAGACAGTTTCGGTCGAGGGCATGCAGCACATGACTCGTGCTCAAGTGGCGCGGGCGGCGGGGTTGGGAGGGGGGACCTCGATCCTTTCCGTGGATGGAGAATCCGCGCGCCGGCACCTGCTGAGCCAGACGTGGGTGCGCGCGGCGACGGTGGATCCGCAGCTGCCCGGGACGGTCCTGATCACGGTGAGCGAATGGCAGCCCATTGCCGGATATCACGCGGGAAAGAGCGGCAAGCTCTTCTACCTTTCGGACCAGGCGGTGGTGCTGGGCCCGACGACCACCGAGGGAACGCTGGTCGATGTGCAGGGGCCGGCCGGAGCCGACCCACGGGTCGGCGACCACCCGCTGGACGTGCAGCTTCTGATCGCGCTCGTCAACATCCAGCGCGGCCTCCCGGCCCTGATCGGACAGGAGGCGTCGGGCTTCGTGTTCGACTCGTGCGGTGATCTGACGCTTGTCGCGAAGCACGGCTGGAAGGTTTACTTTGGGCGCGTGCTGACACCCGAGGAGTTCGCGACGCTGCGCGACAAGCTGACCGCGCTGAAGGCCATCGCGGGCCAGGTCAACTACAACTCGGCCGACCTCGAGTACGTCAACGTGATGAACCCGGCCGAGGCGGCGGTTGGCTACAAGTCGCGCGAGCCGGCTCCTCCGTCACCCGCCGCGGGCGCAGCCCCCGCTCCGACGCCGCCGGCCGCCGTATGCAGGTAATCGTCGTTGCGGTCCTGTTCGCGATCGTGGGCATCGTCCTGGGGGTGCTGTCGCCGGTCACGATCCCGGTCACGTACGCGCGCTACACCGCGATCGCCGTGCTGGCCGCCCTGGACTCGATCTTCGGGGCGTTCAAGGCGTACATCGCAGGCACGTTCGAGCCGCGCGTCTTCTTCAGCGGCCTGGTGACCAACATGCTGCTGGCCGCGGGCCTGGTCTATTTCGGTGACAAGCTGGGAGTCGACCTGTCAATCGCGGCGATCGTCGCCTTCGGGGTGCGGATCTTCAACAACCTGGGAGCGATCCGCCGCCACTACTTATGAACCTGTCGTACTAGTCCGGTCCTCGTGAATGAGCTGCGAACCTGACCATCGGCGGGAGGGTCAGCATCCGCTCGTCATCGCCGCGAACGATCTGCCAGCCGCCCTCATGCACCATCCAGTGATGCCGGTGACAGAGCAGGATCAGGTTTTCGAGGTCGGTCGATCCTCCATGGATCCAGTGCACCACATGGTGCGCTGCGCTCCGCGATGCCGGGCGGTCGCAATCAGGCCACCGGCAGCGGCCGTCGCGCGCCACCAGCGCCCGCCGCCCGGGCTCTGACACCACGCGCTTGGAGCGCCCCACCTCGATCACCAGCGACTCGGAGTTGAGCAGGATACGAGCGATGCTGGAGTCGCAAGCCAGACGCTCGATGGTCTTGGAGGAGACCGGAAGTGAGTGCTCCATCTCCGCCGCCGGCGCGCCCGCCAGCCCGAGCAGGGTCTCGAGCGAGGTGGTGACCTGGATCTGGGCTTGCGAGCCGCCACCCGAGGCAAGCTCGACCAGCGCGTCCGCGTTGCGCTGCTCCTGATCACGGTGGTCATGTGCGCCCGATCTACGCGCCAGCGGCGCGAAGGCAGCCAGCACAGCAGCGCCCCCGATCGGGTCGAGCTGGCCGCTGATCAGCAACGAGCCATCCATCCAGGTGCTCAACTTGAGCCGCCGCTGCTCGACCTGCTCCGCCTGCTCGGCTGCGTAGGTCTTGGGATCGGCGGCGTGGCGGGCGTGGTGGCAGATGTAGAAGAACTTGCCGGGTGAATTCTCCTTCGCCTTCTCGACCAGCACCTTCTCCTCGAAGCGCTCTCCGAGTGCCTCGGAGGTACGTGCCATGACCGCGAGGTGGGCGAAGCCGATCTCACCATCGACCACAGCCTGGTGGCTTTCCGGCAGCCGAGGCAGAGCCTCGCCGACGGCGATGGCGTTGGCCGCCGCGCCAGCAGTTGTGTGGCAGTTGAAGCGGATCCAGTCGACCGCGCTGACCGACCCATCCTCGTCCCAGGCATCGCTCGCGGCAAGCTCGGCCGCCTCGCGGGCAAAAGCCAGCTCCTGGAGGTCGATCACGCGCCGGCGCTGAATCAGACGCTGGCGCAGGAGGTCGTTGGAGACACAGACGTCTTGCGTCGCGAGCATAGAAACAGACTACCAAACATACGTTCGCTTGTCAAGCAGATTGACTCAAACGATTGCGCAAAATGCGCAACCTCTCCGAGCCCTCATCCAGACCACTGAGACCCCGGCACCCACGCCCCCTTCCCAGTCTCTTACGCAGCGCTCCTCTCGCCTCCCGCCGCGCCACCACACCCCCTTCCCAGTCGCTTTTCGAGCGCCCCTCGCGCCTCTAAAGCCCCACCATCACACCCCTCATCCCAGTCCCTTCTGGCGTCGCACTTGCCTCTCAAGCGTCGTCCCAACCACGGCTACCTCAACTTCAACGACGTCACCACCGCCACAACGAGGACCACCAGCGCGTATGGCCCGATCGCACGCATGTAGAGCGCGCGAGCAAGGACAGCGCCGCGGCGCTGCATGACGACACCGGCTCCCATGGCGAGCGCGGCCACGACGGCGGTGATGCCGAAAAAGCGCAAGAGCCCGAGCAGGTCGTCGGCGGGCGGTGGAAAGAACAGCGTCGTGAAGAGTCCGCAGTACGGGAACCAGCAAAGGGACCGGGCGGCATCGAGGCGCCGCCGGGCCCGGCGATCGCCCGGCGGCGCGAATGGCCACAACTGGAGCAGGGCCGGCAGGCAGAGAACGTAGAGGGCGCCGCACGCCACCTTCAGTGGAAGCAAGGCGGGGACCAGCATGTTGCCCAGGACCTGCGGTCGGAGCGTCTCCGGCTGCACAGCCGGAGCAAGGACGGCAAGCAGCCAGCAGAACTGCACGATGAGAAGCCACCGAGGTTCAACCACGAGCTCGACCGTGAGCGCGAGCTCCGCCCAGGCGGTGAAGGCCAGCGCGATTGCCGCCACCACCACGCTGCGCTCCGCCGACGGGACCGGGTTGAACGGTGCAGCCAGCTGCACGCCGGCGAGGATCGAGCACAGCAGCACCGTCGCCAGGACCGGCGTGGGCCGTCGCCGCGGAAGATCGGGCGATGCCCAGCCGCCCATCGTCAAGCTCAGCCAGCTGATCTCGGCCACGCCACCAAAGACGGCGGCTGCAAGCAGACCTGGATAAAGGACCAGCGCTGCTGCGTTCGTGGCGAGCGACGCGAGGAGCTGCGCCATCTAGGAGTCCATCACAGGCCTGCCAGGGTGAGCAGGGGTTGAGGGAAGACGCCGAGCAGGACGTTGACCGCGAGCACGATGGCCACGCCCACCGCCTGCCTTCCCCGCGGCACGCCCATGCTGCGCCCGAGGCGCAGCGAAGCGGGAAGCCACAGCAGCATCAATGCGGCCAGCACAAGGGCAAGCGGCCAGTAAAGCTGTGTGGCGCCGCGCAGCAGCAAGACCCGGGCGGGAAAGCCCGCGAATGGTGCTGAGCCCGCGAGCACCGCGGCCACGACCAGGTTGATCGGCCGGTCCGTGGGCACCTTCTCTCGAATGGCCTGCCGAGACCAGAGATAAAGGGGAAACCGGCCGAGGACGATGCTGAACAGGATGATCAGGGCGGCGGCCCGGCCGTCGGCGATCGCCAGGCCGAACCCGCACAGCGCGAGCCCCCAATCGGCCATGAATGAATAGCGCCAGGCCGCGGCATCACCCTCGGTCCGCCAGGAACCAACGCTCCCCCAGAGCATGTTCAGGAGGCCCAGGCCGATGAGCATCGCCCCGAACGCGTCGCCCGCGTCCGCCGGCACGACGCCCCTTGACTGCGAGATCACAGTCGCCGCGAGGAGGGGGCCGACGAAGGCAATCCATGGGATCGGCGATGCAACCACCGATTCCTCAGGATCGAACTCATGGGCCCACGGGAGCAACCCGACCGCGGCCGCGAGGCCCGCCACGATGCCGACCGCGCCCAAGCGCTCGAGCACCACCGGACCCTGCATCCGCTCGAACGCGACGCCCAGCGCCATGAGGCTTACCGCCAGGATCGGGGCGCGAAGTCGCGTGGCGAAATCCCGTTTCGAAGCCAGGCGCGCTTGCAGGACGGCGAGCACGAGCAGGATCAAGATGACCACGTCCAGGCTTGGCGCGATCGCCATCGCGGCCATGGCGGCAAGCCCCAGCAGGCCCCAGGTGAGCAGGTCAGCGCGTGGAACCCGAGGGGGAGCGAAGACAACCGCGAGGCCCAGCGCCGCGGTGGCGGCGAGGAGCAGCTCAGGCTGCATCTTTGTCCGCAGGCGCCGGCGAAGCGGCGCGAGAGAGCCCGGGTGCCGGCGGGCCGGCAACGAACATGACGCCTGCCGCGACCAGCGCTCCGATGATCGCCGGGACAGGGCCCGGTGACTGCGCTGCGAGGCCGGGAGCCACCGCCAACGCCAGGGCGAGGGCGGCGAGGCCGGCCAGCACGACGCCGGAGTCGCGGCTGATCAGGATTCGCGCTGCCATCAATCCCACGACCACCAGGACGGCGAAGCGAAGAGGGGCCCCGGTTCCAGTCGTGACCAAAGATGCCACCCACAATCCGAGCAGGCCGGAGGCGATGCAGAGGACGGTGCGAGGTGTCGAGCCCGCCGGCATGATCCCCCAGGCGGGCGGGCCCGATCGCCAGCACAGGCCGGCGGCCACCAGGCCTCCGGCGCCGACCGCGACAGCGCCCAACGCCATCCCGGCCGGCCAGGCCAGCACCGCCAGGCCGGCGGTGACCAACACCAGTCCGAGCGCCAGTCCGCGGCGCCCGTCGGACAGCACGACAAATGCAGCCCCGAGCCAGGCCAGGAACGCAGCCGCGATCAACTGAGGTGCGGCACTAGCGAGTCACGGCGAAGGCCAGCGCTGCGAGCGAGGCGAGCCAGACCAGCGGGCGCCCACTCGACGCTGCGGCTTCGAGGGCGCGGAGGTCGAGGATGGAGCGGTACTGCTCAGGCAGGGACGCCGAGGCAGCTGCCCGTCGCAAGCTGTCGATTGCGCCGGCCCACGGAAGAGGGAACAGCGACGGCCGTGCCTGGGTCCGGATGAGCGAGATGCCCGCCGCGCCAAAAGCGACCACGCCGATGATCAACAACGGCACGAAGAGCGCGACGACCGGAAGGACTGTCGACACAGTGACCACCGATGTGAGCCCGCCGCTGACCGAACCCGGTGGGAGGGGCATCACGTCGGCCTGGGCTGGGTTGGCGAATGCCGACTGAATCGCCGCCAGCCCGGGCCCCGCGACCAGCGTCAGCGCCGCGATCGCCATCGCCACGCGAGGGAAAGTCTCGATGACCGGGCGCCCGTGTCCAGCCGGGAGGCCTGTGGCGCGGCCGCCGGCAACCATCCAGAGCACCCAGACGATCGCCGCGGCCACCCCGATGAACCCGAAGAAGTCACCCGCCTCGAACGTGGACTCGATCCCGACGATGCGCGCACCGAAGCCGAGCGCGGGTGGGAGCCCGACCGCTGCGGCGATGGTGATCAAAGACGCGGGGCCGGCGCGGTCGGGCAACAGGGAGAGACAGCCGGTCATGGCTGAAGCGAAGGCGAGGGTGATGAGTCCCGCCACCAGGCCGAGCGGGGTGCCGAGCGCGACGGTCATCAGCGCGAACCCGCCGATGCCAGGAATCACCTCGGCTAGAAATCCGCGCTGTGTGGCTGCGGACTGAGCTCGGGCGGCCGCGCCCAGCGCGACGATCACGCCCCACATGGCGAGGCCCGCCTGGAAAGCCACGTGCGGGAAGCGACCATCACCCATCTCGTAGGCGCGCACCAGCAGGTAGAAGCCCAGCGGAAACAGGATCGCCACGACAAGGCCGGCGGCGCGGAGCGATGGCCTCGACCACACCTTGGCCGGCCACGAGCGCCAGGGAACAAGTCCCGAAGCCATGAGGCCCGCAAACGCGATCAGCGCAAAGACCGGCGCCGTCAGGGCGGAAACGGGAACGGCGGCATACGTGGCGGTTCCGCTGCGCACCTGGAGGATCACGCCTGCCCAGCTCAAAGCCAGCCAGGCCGCGAGCAGCATGCTCCACCGCGGTCGGGGGGCGCGCAGGTCCTCCACGTCTAGCTGGATGACCGCCGCGGTTGCGGCGCTGCCGCCCGCGAGCGCGGTGAGGACGACGTTTCCGGCCTCGATCGCGCCCATGGCAGCGGCCACTCCCAGCGCGCCGATCGCCGCCTCCTGCCAGGTGCGCCGCTGAAGAGTCAGCACCAGCGCGGCCGGAACCAGGACCATGAGACCAAACGCGAACGCGACGGCGTCGATGCGCAGCTGGAACGAGGAACCGAACCCGAGCTGACCGAGGTCCAGCTCCTGTGTGGAGCGCACCGGCAGCCAGATGGCCAGGAGAACCACCACGGCGGCCCAGGCGCCGGCGCCGACGGCGAGCCGGCCAAGGTTCAAGCCACTCAGCCCGAAAGCGGTGACGACCGCGGCCGTGATGAGGGGCAGCAGCACCGGCGCCAGCAGGGCGAGGGACGGCATGAACCGATGCCTACTCTAAGCGGTCGATTGCGGCGCGAAGTTCGGCGGCTCGGTCCTCCAGCTTCCGGACGATCTCCTGTGGTGCCTTGGCGAGAAACTCCGGGTCAGCAAGCTTGGCCTCGGTTTTCGCGAGGTCCAACTTCAGACGGGCGCGTTCCGCATCACGTTTTGCCTCGGCCTGGCGATTGTCACCGGACCCTGCGGGAAAGCTCAGCCTCGCGGGCACCGCGACCAGTGGCGTGCCTCCTTCCATTTCGTCGACAAGCTCGACTCGCGCGAGCCGGGCGACCAGGGCCGCGACCTTGCGGTCGATCGGCTGCTCGAGGTGCAGGCTTCCGCCGCGTGGCGGCGCGCCGGCGGCCTGCCGGTGACCACGCACCTCCTCGACGATCGTCATCACCGCGGCGAAAGACTCCTCGGCCGCGGGGTCGACAAACCTTCCGTCAGGCTGAGGCCACGGAGCACGCATCAGGTAGTCGAGATGTCCTGGAGTCCGGGACCAGAGCTCCTCCGTGACGAAGGGCATGAACGGATGCAGGATCCGGAGCAAGTTGTCGAGACAGAAATACGCAACGTCCTGTGCGGCCGGGTCTCCGGCACGGAGACGATCCTTCGCAGCCTCGAGGTACCAGTCGCAGAACTCGTTCCACGCGAAGCCGTAAGCCGCCGCCATCGAATCCTGGAACACGAACCCCTCGATCCCCGCGGTGACGGCGGCGCACGCACGCTCGAGCCTGGAGGCGATCCAGCGGTCTTCCAGGTGCTCGTGAACCTCGAAAGTCCCAGGGGTTTCCGTGGACGGCGCTCCGGGCGAGCCCAGCACCAGGCGGGTCGCATTCCAGAGCTTGTTGCAGAACCGGCGGTAGCCCTCGACGCGACTCTCGTCGAACCGGACGTCCTGACTCGACATCGCGACGGAAGCGGCCCACGCGCGGACGGCATCCGTGCCGTAGCGGTCGATCAGGTCACGCGGGTCGACGCCCGTGCCAAGCGATTTCGACATGCGGCGCCCGTCGTTGGCCTGGACCTGGCAGTGGATGGCGACGTCGGAGAACGGAACTTCGCCCATGAACTCGAGGCCGGTCATGATCATGCGGCTGACCCAGAGATTGATGATCTCGCGAGCCGTGCTGTTCATGTTGGTGGGGTAGAAGGCCTTCAGGTCGTCGGTTTCTTCGGGCCAACCAAGCGTCGCGAAGGGCCAGAGCGCGGACGAGAACCACGTGTCGAGCACGTCCGGGTCCTGGGTCAGCTTGATGCTGCCGCACTCGGCGCAATCGCGCGGCGGCTCGACCGAAACGGTCGTGTGGCCGTTCTCGCAGTAGTAGACCGGCACACGGTGGCCCAGCCAGAGCTGCCGCCCGATGTTCCAGTCGCGTAACCCGCGCAGCCAGTCGAGGTACGTGCGCTCGTACCGCTCGGGATGCCAGCGCACCATTCCGGCGGCAGACGCGGCGAGCGCCTTGTCGCGCATCGTTTCCATACGCAGCCACCACTGATCGCTGATCAAGGGCTCGATCACCGCGTGGCACCGGTCGCAGTGGCCGACCTCGTGGGTGTACGGCTCCTCTTTGACCAGGAACCCTTGCGCCTTGAGGTCCGCGACGACTTTCTCGCGCGCCACCAGCGCAGGCAGCCCGTCATACGGAAGACCGGGCACATTCATCCGCGCGTCGGGATGCATCCCGTTGATCACCTCGAGTGAATGGCGCTGGCCGATGTCGTAGTCCATCGCGTCATGGCCCGGCGTGACCTTGAGCGCGCCCGTTCCGAAACCCTTGTCGACCGCCTCATCGCCCACGATAGGCAGCTTCCGGCCGACCAGGGGCAGGACCGCGGTCTTTCCGATCAGCGCGCTATACCGCTCGTCGGTCGGATTGACCGCGACGCCCGTATCGGCGAGCATCGTCTCGGGACGCACGGTGGCGATCACGATTTCGCCACCGTCGGGGGGGTGGGGGGTGCTCCCCCCATCATCCAAGACGGGATACTTGATGTAGTAGAGCGTGTCTTCGTGCACCTGCCAGTCGACCTCCAGGTCAGAGATGGCCGACAGGTCGTGCGGGCACCAGTTGACGATGCGCGGGGCGCGATAGATCCACCCACGCTCGTAGAACGCCACAAACGCGGTCATAACCGCCCGCACGTAGCGATGGTCCATGGTGAAGCGCAGGCGCGACCAGTCGAGCGAGATGCCCAGGATCCGGTCCTGGCTCACGATGGTGTCGCCGACGTCGAGATACCACCCGTCCACGCGCGACGTGAAGGCGTCGCGTCCGAGCTGCTCTTTCGTCATCCCTTCCGCCGCCAGCTGCTTCTCGATCACGTTCTGCGTCGCGATGGCCGCGTGATCGGTGCCCGGAAGGAAAAGAACTTCATAGCCCGCCATCCGGCGATAGCGCGCGCAGACGTCCTGCATCGTGTGATTGAGCGCGTGACCCATGTGCAGCACGCCGGTGATGTTCGGTGGCGGCAGGCAGATGGTGTACTTCGGCTTCTTGCTCGTCGCGTCGGCGACGAAAAGGCCATCGGACTCCCATCGCGCGTACCAGCCGGCCTCGGTGGCCTTTGGGTCAAAGGCTTTCGGCATCGCGGTGTTTGTGTCGGGTCCTGTCTCTTTCATATCCATAGGGGCGTGCTTGATCGCTCGGGGTGTGTACAGGTGCGCCGGCGCTTAGGTCGCTTTAGCGCGACAGAGCCGGCGAGGGTACGGATAAAGACCCCACGAAATCAGAGGCTGCGCCGTGATTTCGCGGGGACCCCTGGGAGCGCTCGGTCCAGCTCATGATGGTTGAGATATTAGCGTTTGTTGCGCTGGCGCTCGCCTTGCTCTTCGCTGAACTTCGAGGCGCCGGTCGCGCGTGCGACGGCGGTGAAGAGTCCGGGCGCGAGGGCTTGAACCTTCAAACCGGCTCGCACCTGGAACGGCATGACGTCGATCTCCGCGCGATTCCGGGTGATCGCATACCAGACGGCGTCGGCCACCTCGGCCGGCGAGACCTCGCCCACCATCGAGTTGGCCTTCAGCCCCGTCTCCGCCCACATGCCTGCTTCGCTGACGAAGGTCGGACAGATCACCGACACGCCGACTCGGGTCTCAACCAGCTCCTCGCGTAGCGCCAGCGCGAATCCGCGAATGCCGAACTTTGTCGCGTTGTAGACAGAGTTGCCGGCCGCAGGCGCCTTGCCCGCGAGCGACGACATGAACACCATGTGTCCGCCCTTGCGATCGAGCATCGCGGGCAACAGCTGATGCGCGAGAACCATGCTGGCTCGCAGGTTCACGGCGATGGCGCGATCCAGCTCTGTGACTTTGAACGTGGCTAGCCGCCCGCTCGCCGGCACTCCAGCATTGGAGACCAGAACGTCCACCTCACCCGCCTCGCGTGCCAGGCGCTCGGCCTCACCGAGCCTGGAAAGATCGGCGACGATGACGCGAGAATCGCCCAGCTCCTCGGCCAGCCGGTTCAAAGCGTCGCGGTTTCGCGCCGAAAGCACGAACTTCGCGCCAGCCTGGTGCAGCCGCCGCGCGATGTGCGGCCCGAGACCCGTCGATGCTCCGGTGAGCAAGACGGTCTTCCCGCGAATGCTGTCCATCCGCGAAGAATACTGAAGCTAGGCAGACTCTCCCACGAGTCGCGCCGGGCTGTCGCCTTCCTCGCCGAGCTCGAACTCCGGCTCCAGCGCTTCGCGGATCGAGCGCTCGGAGATCAGACAACGCTTGATATCGGGGCGCGACGGGATCTCGAACATCGAGTTGAGCAGCGCCTCTTCGATGATCGACTTCAGAGCGCGGGCACCTGTGCCGCGAAGCAGCGCCAGCTCCGCGATCGCATCGAGCGATCCTTTCTGGAACACGAGCTCCACGTTGTCCAGGGAGAAGAACTTCTGGTACTGCTTGACCAGCGCGTTCTTGGGCTCGGTGAGGATCCGCACGATGTCCTGCTGGTCGAGATGATGCAGCGTGACGATGATCGGCAGGCGGCCGATGAACTCGGGGATGAACCCGTACTTCAAGAGGTCCTGTGGCTGCAGCTGCTTGAGCGTCTCAGACACCGCCTTGCGCTCGATCTTGTTGTGCGGCGCCCCGAAACCGATCGCCCGCCGGCCGGTGCGCTGCTCGACCACCTTGTCCAGCCCGTCGAACGCGCCACCGCAGACGAACAGGATGTTGGTGGTGTTGATCTGGATGAAATCCTGGTGTGGGTGCTTGCGGCCGCCCTGTGGCGGAACGTTGGCCACCGTGCCCTCGAGGATCTTGAGCAGCGCCTGCTGAACGCCCTCGCCGCTGACGTCGCGCGTGATCGACGGGTTGTCGGACTTTCGCGCGATCTTGTCGATCTCGTCTATGTAGATGATTCCGCGCTCCGCGCGGCTGATGTCGAAGTCGGCAGCCTGGATCAGGCGGAGAAGGATGTTCTCCACGTCCTCGCCCACGTAACCGGCCTCGGTGAGGCTCGTCGCGTCGGCGATCGCGAACGGGACGTCGAGGATCTTCGCCAGCGTCTGCGCGAGGTAGGTCTTGCCGCAGCCGGTCGGTCCGACGAGCAGCACGTTCGACTTGGTCAGCTCGACATCGCCCACGGACTTCGACGCGGAGATCCGTTTGTAGTGGTTGTACACCTGGACCGAAAGCACCTTCTTGGCGCGGTCCTGGCCGATCACATACTGGTCGAGGGCTGCGCAGATGGTCTTGGGGTTTGGGATGAAGCCGGTCTTCTGCTTTTTCTGGCCTGCCGAGCGGTTGTCATCCTCGAGGACTTCCTGGCATAGATCGATGCACTGATCACAGATGAACACGCCCGGGCCGGCGACCAGCTTGCGCACCTGGTCCTGTCCCTTCCCGCAGAAGGAGCAGCGCGTGTAGCGGCGTCGATCTTCTCGTTCGTTCATCTATACCCTGTATCCATTAAGAAGAGGCCCGCGCCGGGGGATTATGGCCCCAGAGAATCTCGTTGGCAAGGCTGATGCACTCGCTGCAGATGAAAACTCCCGAGCCCGCGATGAGCCTGACGCCGCGCTCGCCGTGAAGGTTGCCGCAGAAGGAGCACTTGGGCCGGTGCCTTTTGACCTCGCCGCTGCTGCCCTTGCGTCGGAAGATCATCCCGCCGCTACCTTCTCCTTCTCTGCCTCTTTGTCCTTCGCTTTGTCCTTGTCGCCGAGCTTGATCGGCGTGAGGATGATGTCGTCGATCAGCCCGTACTCCTTGGCGGCCTCCGACGTGAGGAAGTAGTCGCGCTCGGTGTCGAGCGTCACCTTCTCGATCTTCTGCCCGGTGTGCTTGGCGAGGATCTGGTTCAGCTGCTCGCGAGTGCGGAGGATCTCCTTCGCGTGGATCTGGATGTCGGTGGCCTGTCCCTGCATGCCGCCCCACGGCTGGTGGATGAGGACGTTCGCGTGCGGCAGCGCGTAGCGCAGTCCGTGCGCGCCACCCGCCAGCAGAACCGCGGCCATCGAGTAGGCCATTCCGATGCAGATCGTGGAAACCGGCGGCCGGATGTATTGCATCGTGTCGTAGATCGCCAGCCCTGCCGTGACCTGGCCACCCGGGCTGTTGATGTACAGCGCGATCTCTTTGTCGGGATCCTCAGACTGCAGGAACAGCAGCTGCGCCACAACCAGGTTTGCCACCTGGTCGTCGATCGGAGTTCCGATGAAGACGATGCGCTCCTTGAGGAGTCGCGAGTAGATGTCATAGGCCCGCTCACCGCGGCCCGTGTTCTCGACCACCATCGGTACGAGGTATCCGGCCGGGCGGGCAAGCTCGTCAAGGATGGGCCTTACTGATCGCTGCTGTTGTACCTGTCTCATGTCCCGCACAACGTCATTCTAGACAGGCAGTCCGCGGGTTCCGTCAAGTCCTTGCAACGGCGATCTCGACCAGGCGGTCCAGGACTCTCCGCCGGCGAAGCCGCGAGGCGAAGTAACGCCGGGCGCTTGGACTCTTCTTCAGCTCCGACACCTGGTCCTTGAGCTCCTCATCCTGGGCGGCCTGCTCCTCGAGGAACGTTGTGACGTCCTCGTCGGACGGCTCGAGGTTTTCGCGCTTGGCGTATTCGGCAAGGACGAGGTCGACCTTGAGGCGTGCCTCGGCGTCGGGCCTCTGCTCGGCCATCCACTGGTCAAGCGTCCGCCCCACGTACTCGAGGTAGCTCGCGAGCCTCAAGCCCTGGCGGTTCAGGCTGCGCTCCATCGATTCCAGCTGGCTCGTGAGCTCGCGTTCCACCAGCGTTTCCGGCACCTCGACGCTCGACGCATCGACGAGAGCGGTCACGACCGCCTGCTCACGCTCGAGCTTCTCCATGGCTCGGACCGACTCCTCGAGCTCTACGCGAACCGAATCGCGATATGACTCCACGGTCTCGTGCGCGCCGTTGCTCAGCGTCTTCGCCAGCGCTTCGTCGAGCACCGGCAGGACCTTCTCCTTCACTCCGCGCACCGTGACCCGAATCGTCGCCTCTTTGCCCGCGAGCTTTGGTTCGCTGTAGGTGTCGGGGAACGTGACCTTGGCCTCGCGTGATTCGTCCATGAATGTCCCCGGGATCACCGCGAGCAGCTCGGGCAGCAGCACACCATCTTTGAGCTCCGCCTCCATCGCTTTGCGCGACTCCGACTCGACCAGCTCGCCGTCCGCCTCGACTTCGACGTCGATGATCGCGATGTCGCCCAATCTCGCCTCGCGCTCGACCGGCGTGATCTCCGCCATCGGCTCGCGAACCTCCTCGAGGCGGCGTTCCAGCATCTCCTCGGTGACTTCGTGGCCGTGAAGGTCCGGGCTGAGAGTCGTGATGTCCGCGAGCGTCACCTCGGGCATGACGCTGATGGTCGCCTTGAGCTTTGCCGGGCGCCCGCGCTCGAGCTCGAGCACCTCGACGTCGGGACTGTCGATCGGGTCGATCGACTTCTCCTGCAGGGCCTGGCTCATCACCTCGGGGATCATCGCCTCGACGACCTCCTCACGCACCGCGGCGGGACCCAACCGGGCCTCGACCAGGGAGCGCGGCGCGCGACCGGGCCGGAAGCCTTCGATCTTGGCCTTTGAGACCAGCCGGTTGAGGACCCGCTCGTAGGCCGCGTCGACGACCTCGGTCGGGACCTCGATGGTCATGCCCACCTGGCTCTTGGGTAGTTGCTCCGTGACGACAGAAAGCGGGGGCATCACGGGAAAGTCTACGGACGCGCGGCTCGGACTACGGGACGCGCGTTACGGGCAGGGCGAAGCCGGTACCGGCGGCGTCGGACAGATTTTGGTCGGCGTCGGCGTCGGGCTCGGAGGCGGGGGGCTGGCCATCACGGGGCCACCGGGGTCCGGTGGGACCGTGTAGTTGACCGGCGCCGGCGTCGGGCTGGGCGGGTTGTCGCCCGGGAGCTTCGGAATGTTCGTGGTGTCGCTCAGGAACCAGCTGTTGTTGGCACCGGCCACGACTCCCGGCGGGGGCGAGTACCACTTGTTGCCGGGCACCCCGGCGAGCGCCTGCGACACGAAGGAGTGCACCGCGGGCGAAGCGACGAAGACGCCGTCATCGCCCTGGTTCATCGTGTAGTTGTTGTTCAGGACATCGCCGACCCAGAGCCCGACGGCGATGTCTGGAGTAAACGCGATCGTGACGGCGTCCTTGAAGCTGTCGGTGGTTCCGGTCTTGGCCGCGACGGTGCGGTCCTTCCAGTGCAGGGCGCTGTTGCAGCCGAAGATGAGGCAGCGGTTCTGGTCGTCGGACATGATCTGGGCCATGATGAAAGCGACCGCGGGGTCCAGCGCCAGCCGTGCGCGCTGGTCAGGGTGGGTCGTGTACAGAACCTGTCCGTGCGAGTCCGAGACGCTGAGGATGGACTCGGGCGAGTGGTACACGCCCATGTCGGCGTAGGTCGCGATCCCGCTCACGTGCTCGAGCAGCGTGATCGGATAGCCGCCCAGAGTGAGCGACGGGCCGTACTCGTCGCCCGGCGCTGTCGGGTTGTAGGTTCCGTCCGGGTTGACGTACCTGGGCATCACGCCCAGGTTCCGCATGTAATCAAGAACCGCGGGCACTCCGATCGAGAGCTCGGTCTTGACCGCGGCAATGTTGAGGGAGTTCCCCATCGCCTTCTTCAGCGGCAGCACGCCGTGCGTCTTGTGGTCGTAGTTGTAGAAATCTGTGGTGCTGTACGCATCCTTGTAGACGAGGGGGCTCGGACCGTCATACACCGGCGTATCCACCGTCGCCGCCCGCGCGTTGATCACCGCACCGTAGGTGTACGGCTTCATGGATGAGCCCATGTTGCGGGGGATGGTCGTGTAGTTGATCTGGCCCGCCGGGGCGTTGTAGTTCGGCGAGCCCACCATGACCAGGATCTCGCCGGTCTTCGGATCCTCGGCGATCAGTCCCGACGACAGCTGGCCCTTGGGGTCCCAGCAAGCGGCGCCCGCCTCCGACACGTATGGCCACCCGTCCGGGACCCCGCTGTTGAAGCATGAGTGACCCGGCTTGGCGGCCAGGTTGTAGTTCACGACCGACTCTCCGATCTGCTGCATGTGGTAGTTGAGCGTGGTCTTGACGTTCAGCTGCTGGATTCCCGGCTGGAACCCAAGCTGACGCAGCTCGGCTAGCACGTAGTCGACGAAGTGAGGCGCGAGGAAGCTGTTGATAGGCGCCTGGTAGACGAGCTGCTCGGCGACCGCCTTGTCCATGTCCTCTTGCGATATGTAGTTCGAGCGCACCATGGCCTGCAGCACCTCGGTCTGGCGCAGCTTTGCGGCGTCGGGGTGCAGCACGGGGTTCCACTCCGTCGGCGCCTGCGGAAGGCCCGCGAGCACCGCGGCCTGCGCGAGGTCGAGCTTGGAGGCCGAGATGTGGAAATAGCTCTGCGCCGCGGCTTCCACGCCGTACGACTGCGAGCCGTAGAAGCTCTTGTTCAGGTAGAGCTCCATGATCTGGTCCTTGCTGTAAGCCTGGGCCAGCTCGTAGGCGAGCGCCAGCTCTTTGATCTTGCGGCTCACGGTCTGGTCAGGGGTTAGGAACTGCTGCTTGGCGAGCTGCTGCGTGATGGTGCTCGCGCCGCCGACGATGTGGCCCGAACGAAGGTTGTCGTAGGCCGCTCGAATGATGGCCGCGGCGTCGAACCCGGGGTTGGAGTAGAAGCCCTTGTCCTCGATCGCCACGGTGGCCTGGACCATCACAGGCGCTACGTCCTTCAGCTTCACCGCGAGCCTGTGGTCGCCGTGGTTCCCGACGTCGGCGAGGAGGACGCCGTCGCTTGAAGTGATGATGGTGTCGCCGGCGAAGGCCGCGCTGTCGAGGCCCTGAATCGAGGGCAGGCTTTCGAAGAACGTCTGCGCGTAGGCGTCGGCGGCAAAGCCGATCACCAGGAGCACCGCCACGACGGCGCCCAGGCCGCGGAACATCGCGGTGCGACGCATCTTCTGCCCGATCGGCGACCAGGTCGCATGGATACGGGCTCGGGGGCGGTGGCCACCCTTGGTTGTGATCTTGGCGGGAATGTCTCTAGCCATGGTTGGGGGGCGGGTAGATTCTACGGTGCCCACCTCAACCAACGGCGGGCGGGGCGGGAGGGTTACGCGGTCCGCGGGCTGGGCCTCAACCTGGCCAGCAACCCGTCTCGCGCCAGGCGCCACTCTTCGGGCTCGATCGCGCGTATGAGGTAGATCGCGATCACATAGGCGAGGCCGCCCGCAGGGAGGCTGATTGCGATCGAGAACCGGCTGAGCGGGTAAAGCACGACACCCATCACAGCCCCCGCCAGCAGGATGCGCCAGCTCAGCCTCACCGCGGCCAGGTGCAGCTCGGGGTGGCTGCGCCGTACGAACCACCAGCCGAACACGCAAAGGGATGCTTCGGTGATCACGGTGGTCGTGCTGGCAGCGAGATAGCCGAAGGCGGGGATGAAGATCAGGTTGAGGACGATGTTGATCGCGGCAGCGAGTCCTGTCGCCCACGCATTCAGGTGCTGGCGGTTGATCGCGTTGAGCATCGCGTAGAACGCCGAGTTCGCGAAGAGGAAGACGATGCCGAACGCGAGGATGCGCAGAGACGGCTCGGATTGCGAGAACAGATGGAACAGGCGGCCGATGGGGTGCACGAGGACGAACGTCCCGACCGTCAGAGGCCAGCCCAGCAGGACCAGCACCTTGAAGAATCGCTCGTAGGCGAGTCTCAGCTGCGAGATGTTCGTGACGAAGTACACGCCCAGAAGCGGATAGACGACGACCTGGATCGCGAGCGGCACGAACTGGAGGGCCTCGAACGGCTTGTACGCGAAGGTGTACCAGCCCACCTCGGCGAACGAGCGGAAGTGCTGGAGGATCGGGACGTCGGCACGGAAATAGAGATTGGTGAGAAACGCGGTATATGCGAACGGCAACGCCAGCGGGATCCAGCGGCGCACCAGCTTCGCGTCCAGCCCCAACCGCACGCGTCCGAGATGGAACACCCGGATGACGACCAGCGAGTAAACGATCGTGAAGCAGAAGGACGCGGTGTAGGCCCAGATGTAATAGCTCACGCCCGAGTGGCGCCTGGCTCCGAACAGGATCAAACCTCCCTGGATCGCGATCTCCGCGATGATCGCGATCGCATCGAACTCCGCCCGGCCCACCGCGTAGAAGGTGTTGCGCAAGAGATTCGCGTACGCGGTGGCGATGAGGAGGGCGGCACCGGGAATGATCAGCGATGGGAGCCCGGCGCCGAGATCCAGGGCGATCGCCATGACCACCGCGGCGGCCACGCCAAGGGCGATCTTCACCAGCAGCAGAGTGCCGAGGTAGTCGCCGAGCTCCTTCTGGTTGCGCGCCGCTTCGCGGGTATACAGCGGGCTGAATCCAAGGTCCGCGATCACCGACACGAGCGCGGAGTAGGCGATCAAGGTGGTGTAGCGGCCGTAGTTGGCGTCGCCTAACGCATTGGCGAGCACGATCACGACGACCAGTGAAACCAGGCGCGAGACGGTCCGCGCGCCGAGGATGAGCACCGAATTGCCGACCGCTCGCGTGCCGAGCCGCGCCGCCGCGCTGACCGCCTGGTCGCTCACGGCGAAATCCTAGATTGGCGTGCGCCAGCGCAACGTTCGCGTGCCAGCATTCGTTTCAGCACTGATGGGCCCGGTCATCAAATGGGTGGCGGCACTAGTGACCGTAGCCGCGGTGGGCGCCGCGGCGGGCGTCTATTTCGCGCTACGGCCCAGCAGCAATGTGGCGTACGCAACACCCACAACGATCGCCCTCAACCCGAGTGCGCCGGCAAGCTCGAGCCCGAGTGCCTCTCCTGAGCCGCTGCCGGCGAACGTTCTCCTACCTGTCCCCTACACCGACCAGGCGCCCCTCGGAGACTGGGCGGCCAAACAGCACACGTGCGAAGAGGCCAGCCTGGCGATGGTGGACCGCTATCTCGCCGGCGACCACTCGGGCTCCCAGATCGATCCACGTACCGCAAACGCAGCCATCGACCGCATAACTCCATGGAAGCCTGCGATCGACCTCACGACCGAGCAGGTTGGTGTAGTGGCAACCCAACATCTCGGCTGGTCCCATGAAGTGCTGCCGGCCACCCGCCAGAACATGCAGCAGCAGCTAGCGTGGGGCCGGCCGCTGATCGTCGGTGTTCGGACTCACGGCCTGGGCAACTCCAACTACCCCGGCTACACGACCCACTACGAACAGCCAGGCTGGTCCGTGTCGCATTACCTCGTGGTGATCGGCTATGACCGGTCAGGTTCGTTTGTGCTGAACGATCCCGGGATCACTCGAGGCCATGGTTACTCCATCACTTACGACCAGCTCATGCACGCGATAGACGACCTCGATCAGGCCTACCCATCGCTCAACAGCGGCCGCGTCTTCCTCGTCCTGGCCCCGCCAGCGAGCTCCTAGCGCCCGTCACCCGCAGCCCGCGCGAACACCTCGTCTGCCGGCACCAGGCGCTCCTGGCGTGTGCCTGGAAAATGCACCCTCACGCCCGGGCGTCCCGGGCTTCCGAGCTCCCAGCCAACCTCGTACAGCTCGGCGGCCTGGGCAAGGTCAGCCGCCTGGGCGCTCTTCACCCCGTCCGTGAACGTCAGGCTCTGCGCCCGGGCCCCGGGGAAGCCGAGCTTGACCTCGCCGCCGGTCTTCAGGTTGAAGACATAGTCGTCCAGCGCTCCCGCGTCGCTGCCGGCGACCAGCTCGGCGATCGTGGGGAACTTGCCTTCCTTCATCCCGGCCTTGAGGTCCGCGCGCGAGGTCCGCTGCGCCCCACGCTCGCGGCGGCGGATCTCGGTCAGCAGGACATCACGCTCCGCTCGGAGCACGGCCAGGTCCCTCTCGAGCGGGCGCATCCGGTCGCGAATCTCACCGACCCGCCGCTCGAGCTCGGCCGCGTCCAGGGAGCTGAGGTCGTCCGCCACAAGGCGAGACGGTAAACGCTGGGAAGGCCGCGAAGCTAGCGAGCCTGTAAAAATGTTGGGCGATGGCCCGAACGCGGCGGATCGTCGGGTTCGGAGGTCGGAGCCTGGTCGCCCCCGGCGGCCTGTCGAAGCTGGACGGCTACGTCCTCGAGCTCTGTGGCGCGGATCGCCCCCAGGTGCTCTATCTCCCCACGCCGGCCGGCGATGCGGATGCGTTGATTGTCGGGTTCTACGAGAGGTTCGCAGCGCGCGCCGAGGCGTCGCACCTGAAGCTCTTCGGAACACCCGATGCGGCGTCGTGGCGCCCACACTTGCTTCAGCAGGACGTGATCTGCGTGTCCGGCGGCAACACGGCCAACGCCCTTGCCATCTGGCGCGCCCACGGCATGGAGGTCGCGCTGCGAGAAGCGTGGGAGAACGGGATCGTCCTTTGCGGCGGCAGTGCCGGGAT
>DATBZR010000066.1:0-2251 GCA_036513095.1 Candidatus Dormiibacterota bacterium
GCGGCGAAGAAGAGGAGCTGGTCGACGACCTTCATCTTCCGGTAGAGGCCGCGCTCTTCGGGCAGGTAGCCGATGCGCTCCTGCAGCTTGTCGTTCATCTTCTCGCCGAGGACGCGGATCTCGCCCGAGTCCGGCTTCGTGATGTTCATGATCATCCGGATGGTCGTCGTCTTGCCGGCGCCGTTCGGGCCGAGCAGGCCGAATGTCGTGCCGTGCGGGATCTCGAGGTCGAGATGATCGACCGCCGCGAACTTGCCGAAGCGCTTCACGACACCCTTAAGAGAGATCGCGGCCGTCATGCGGCTTTTCCTCCTCGATGGTTCCTGGGGGGATATACGGACGGGTGGGGACGAAGTTTAGGGGATGCGGGACGAGGCCCGCTAACAGGCCTCGAACGCAGGGACTTGCGCCGGGACGCGGGTTCCGTTATGGTTCGCCTCCCCGCGGTCCTCGCGTGCGCCCATAGCTCAATTGGATCAGAGCGTTTGACTACGGATCAAAAGGTTGCGGGTTCGATTCCTGCTGGGCGCACCACTAATCCCCTCGCCACAGAAGAATGAGGAACGCCAGCGCGAATCATGTTCCGCACGGCCGTGCGGCGGAGATCGTGGAACAACCTTCCCGGAACCTTCGCTGCCTCGCACGCGCTGGCCCAAGCTTTCCGGAAGTCACCGACGGATGCTCCATTCTCGTGGAAGACGAGCCGCGAAATAGTCGCGACGCCAGCCTTTGACTGGTACTCGCGAGCTTGCCAGCGCCGCTCGATGAGATCCTTGAGTGCACCCGTCAGTGGAAGGACGCGACCGTTGTCTTATCACCTGTCCAAGAAAACCCGAGGCGGCCTCAGCGCGGTCAGCTTCTCACCGCGGCGGTCTCCGCAGCACGCAGCGCGACCCTCAAGGACCTCATCGCCAAGGCCGTATAGAGTCGTCGCGCCCCGCGATGAATCTGGGGAGTAGTAGCTCAGCCCAAGACCTTGGCGACGACAGCCGTGATGTCGTCCTGCTGCACCCCACCAGCGGCGAAGTCGCTGGCCGCCGAGAACAGAGCGGTCACGATCTCGGAAGCCGACCGGTGGCGGTTGGCCTGCGCCACCTCCAGGATCCTCCCGCGGCCCAGCTCGCAGCCGTCGGGCGACACCGTCTCCTCCATCCCGTCGGTCACCATCAGCAGCAGGTCGCCAGGCTGAAGCCACAGCTCGGGAGCGGCGGGTATCGGACGGGGCATGATGCCGAGGGGGATGCCCGTCGCGACGAGGATCTCAACGCGCCCGCCGGCTCGCAGCAGGTAGGACTGGTGGCCCCCGCTCGCGTAGATCATTTTGCGCTCTTGTGGGTCAACGCGGGCGAGGAACAGAGTCACGAAGCGCTCCGCACCGCAGTCCGCGGCGAGGAAAGCGTTGAGGCGGGTGAGCAGGTCACTGACGTCTTGAGAAAGCAGGAGCAAGGTCCGCAGACAGGCCCGCGTCTGAGACATCAACAGCGCCGGCCCGAGCCCGTGCCCGCTCACGTCACCAATCACCAGCGCCAGCTGTCCGTCGGTCATCGAGAGGTAGTCGAAATAGTCGCCGCTGGCCTGAACCGCTGCGCGGGAAGCACCGGCAATGTCGAAGCCAGGAACCGCAGGCGCTACGGTGGGGAAAAAGCGCTGCTGGATTTCGTGGGCCAGGCGGAGTTCCTCGTTGGTGATGAGTAGAGCGCGCTCGGCGTCAAGCCGGGCGTGCCGCTCGGTGGCGTCGCGGATGAAGCCTGCGAACAGACGCCGACCCTCGAGCAACAGCTCATTGAGCATGAGGTCCATGCGAAACGTCGTCCCGTCCCGCCGCCGGCCGACGAGCTCCCTGACGACTCCAAGCGGCAGTCTGACCTCCCCCAGTTGTAGCCCCTCCTGTAAACCTGAGGCGTCGTAACCTTGAGATGGTGGTAGCAGCGTCGTGACCGGGCGACCCACCAGCTCCCCGATCGCGTTACCGAAGATCGCCTCCACCGCCGCGTTCGCCGACTCGATCAATCCCTCCTCGTCAACAACGATGATCCCGTCGGCGGCCGACTCGAAGATCGTCCGCAGGCGGCTCTCGCTGTTTCGCAGCGCCCTCTCGGCGTTCCTCTGTAAGGTGACATCCCGGGTCACGGCAACATACCCGGCGAGGCTGCCGCCGGCCTCGTGGATCGGGGCTATGGTGCTGTCCACGTCGTAGAGAGTCGAGTCCTTCTTGCGGTCGACGAAAGACCCGCGCCAGAGGCCGCCATGC
>DATBZR010000067.1:0-22695 GCA_036513095.1 Candidatus Dormiibacterota bacterium
GCCGTCGGGCCTTGCAGGCGGGTGACCATCGACCATGCATTCGCCGAGTGCTGGGTCGCGGGTCCGCTGACCTAGGAGGTGATTACGCCGGCACGCATCGAAGAACGCCACCAGGCGACGCCGATCGCCGCAATGCAAGCAGCGAGCACCAGGTAGAAGGCCCAGGCCAGGCTGCCGAGTCCGGCAAGTACCACCATCTCCACTGCGACCCAGCCGACCGAAGGGGTGTCGATTGTCGAGGTACAGAACGCGCCTAACGGAGCGGATGCACGCAGCAATGGTCCCAAACGGCTGATGACGATCGACTCTGTTCATGTCGGCGCCGGGGCGAGCAGGCTGGATGCAGAAGGGAAACGGCATGACTCCTCGGGGAAATTGGGATCGGTCGACGCTGGATTACGCGCTGGGCATCGGCATTGCAATCGGCGCGGCCCTTGGAATGCTGTTCGGCCTATTGCTTGGCAACATCGCGATGGGCACCGCAGGCGGCGTCGTCGCGGGTCTGCTGGTGGGATTGGCCATACAGGCTCGAGCATTCGCCAAGGACGAAGAGCCTGGACCGGAAGCGCGGTCTCGCCGCGGCGGCTCAAAGCAGGAGGAGGAGAGGTGAGCTATGCGTCGGAGGAGGGCAGATCCTTAGGTCGAGCCGGTGCGAGTGCGGCTTCGCCGGCCGTGCTCCCGCTCAGCGAAGAACAATGTTGGAAGCACCTGCGCGGTCAGCAGCTGGGCCGGTTGGCGATCGTCGCGGCGGGTCGCCCGGACATATTCCCCGTCAACTATGCGGTCGGTGAGATGTCGATCGTCTTTCGAACCGCACCAGGCACCAAGCTCGTATACGGTCCAGATTCGGTCGCGTGCTTCGAGATCGACGGCTACGACCCGCACGCACGCGAAGGCTGGAGCGTCGTCGCGGTCGGACACCTCGAGGAGATCACCGACGCGAGAGATGCGCGGAGCGTGGCCTTGCGCCAGCTCCGGGTCGACCCGCTCGCGCCGGGCGCCAGATTTCATTGGGTCGCGCTCCACGCCGGACAGGTCACAGGCCGTCACTTCGCTTCTGGCTGGATCATTCCCGGCGGCTTCCTGGGGTAGCGTCGAGCGCACCCACGATATGGCGACAAAGCGCTCTGGCATAAGTCGGATCGTCGTCGGCGTGGACGGCTCCGAGCACGCGGATGCGGCTGTCGGTTGGGCGGTGCGGATGGCCAGAGGCATGGGGTCCGAAGTGGTTGCGGTATTCGCGATCACCCCACCTTTCTACCTCGACACCGGGTTCATGACTGCGGTCGCCCCACCGCAGTTCGACCCGGAGTGGCGAACCGAGATGCAAAAGGAGTTCGAAGGGACGTGGTGCCAACCCTTGAGAGACGCGGGAGTCCAATACCGCGCGGTGATGGAAGACGGACGGCCGGCATCGGTGATCGCGAAGGTCGCGGACGGCATCGATGCTGACGTGATCGTGGTCGGTCGCCGAGGAAGGGGTGGGGTCGCGGAGCTGGTGCTGGGCAGCGTGAGCCACGAGCTGGTCCTGCACTCCAGGCGACCCATCCTGTTGATCTCAACTGCCCAGCAGCCGCGACACGAGCAGGCGGCGAACTAGCGCGAGTCGGAATCAGCTCACCAGCTCTCGCCGATCGGCAGGTCCAGCGGCCACGGTGTCAAAGCGAGTAGGTCACGGGCTGAAAGGAAGCCGATCAGCCGGCCTCCGTCGGTCACCGGAATGTGCCGCACGCGATGCTTGACCATCATGGTCGCCGCCTCGGCAGCAAGTTTGCCTGCCTCGATGGTCAGCGGATCGTGAGTCATGTACTGCGAGACATGCGTGGCCGCGGGGTCGCGGCCGTCCGCGATCGCACGCATGAGGTCCCGCTCGGTGACGATGCCGACGATTGCATCTCCGTCGAGCACCGCCAGGGCGCTGGTCCGGTGGGCGCGCATCTCGGCGGCGGCGGCAACAAGGGACTGCCGCGGGTCGGCGCACACTGTTGACCTCCCCATCAGCTCACGAACCGTCACACTCGCGGCCGGGTGGTCGACTCGACGCACTACTCTCATCGCAACCTGACCCTATGCCCTGCCCGGCGCCGCTCCCAGGGGAGCCTGACCCATGACCCGGGGGCCGAAGGTCCTCAATCCTGCGAATCGACGTCGGGGGGCGGCTCCAGCGGCCATGAGTTGCCGGCCTGACGTGGCCCCACCACTGCAGGCGTGCCGTCAACGCTCAATTCATATTCAACGGTCGGCGGCTCCTCCAGCATCTTCCGGGCCGGGCAGGACCTCATAGCGTCCAGCACTTCGTTCCTGGCGCTCTTGCTGATCACACCTGGAACTCGGATGTCGATTCGAATTGAGCTGACGCGGCGGCCTTGGGAATCCCATTCGAAGTCGGCTCCAACCTCCATGGGCTCGAACCTCTCGCCGATGGCCGCCAGGCGCTTGACGGCCTGGTCGGCAGCGCATGCGGCAAGGCCGGCGACCACGAGCTCCGTAGGCGTTGGGCCCTCATCATCACCCCCCGCCGTGACCGGTTCGTCGGAGATCAGCGCGTAGCCGCGTACCCGGATGTCGAAACTCTGGCCGTGGCGGTGTTTGACGGTGATTCTTGCCAATGCAATTAACTCCACCGTTCAGGCTCGGCTTGCGGGGACCTCGTTGCCAGTGTCCAAGGGCCCGTGGCGACCAGGTATTTGGGCCCTATGGTGCGGGCCGTGGAACTGCCAGCCTGACCTGAGAGACGAAGATGCTGGACCTCATCACCATCGGCGATCCCACGATCGACACCTTCCTCAAGATCCACGACGCACATCTCGCACTTACTCTGCAGCCAGGCCAGACGCAGCTCTGCATCGACTACGCAGACAAGATCCCGGTGGACGAGCTTCACCATTCGGTTGGCGGCAGCTGCGTCAATGCGGGGGTCACGGCAGCCCGGCTGGGCTTGCATGTGGGGGTTTACGGCGTTACCGGCTCCGACGCTGAAGGCGATTCGATTCGGGTCGACCTGGAAGCCGAACGCATCGACACGTCACTCCTGGCGCGCGACCACAGGCACACGACCAACGCCAGCACGGCCCTGGTGTACCGCGGCGAGCGCACGCTCTTCGTCTGGCACCAACCGCGGAGCTACCACCTGCCCGACCTCCCCCGAACCGCCTGGATCTACTTCACATCAGTCGGGCCTCATGGGCCGGCCGTCAACCGGCTGCACAAAGCCCTCCTCTGCCATCTGGAGCGCAATCCCTGCCGGCTCGCTTTCAGCCCTGGTACGCATCAGCTCCGGATGGGCGCGCGTGCACTGTCCCCGCTGCTGAAGGCGAGCGATCTGCTGCTGCTCAACCGCCACGAGGCGCGCGAGCTCACGCATGTCGAGGATCAGCCCAAAGCGCTGCTCGAGGCCCTCCACCGCCTGGGACCGAAGACAGTGGTTATGACCGATGGGACTCACGGCTCCTTTGCCTTCGATGGGGATCTGTACCTGCGGACCGGGGTGCTACCCCTCCCGGTGGTCGACCGGACAGGCGCGGGCGACGCCTACGGAGCCACGGTCATGGTCGCCGTCGAGCTAGGTCTGCCGCTTGCTGTGGCGATGGCATGGGGGACCGTGCAGGCAGCACACGTCGTCGGGGTGTTCGGGGCCACGCCGGGTCTCTTGCGGCGCCGGCGCCTGCAGGCCGCCGTCAACCTGCATCCTGAGCTCGTCGCCGAGGAGTTCTGAGCAAAGGGCGGCAACGGTCGGTCGCGCTTCGGAGACGATTACGGTCGCTTCGAGCGTTTGGCCGCCGCCCTCGTGGAACCAACCGCCTGCCAGTAACCGACGTTCGGGCCCTGCACGCCGGCAGCCCTGTCGTGGGCTCCCTCTGCCGGCTCTTCACGCCGGCGCCGATTCGCCTGCTCAGCCTTCGCTGAGTTCCGGGACTTCGACGGCTTCTCGTTCATGGCTCTCCTCCTCCGGATGAATCTGCATCCGTCGACAGCGACTCGAGGCTCGCGATGTAGTCCGCGATTTCGACCTCGGACGCCCCGGCCGCCCGGAGGTCTCGGACATGCTCGAGCGCTTCCTGGCGCAGGCTCGCCACGAATGCGTCGATTTGCGCCTCAGTTGCCCCGTCGGGTGGAATCAGGTCGGTCACCGGGTCGTCCTTTGATTGGAAATGGGTTTGCAGCAACCCGAGGTCTTGTCCCGAGGAACCTTCCTGTTTACCCCAAAGTGCCCTATTCGTCTTCCGGTTTCCAGCCTTTCGACCTTTGACCTAATCAACGTTCGGTATCTTCCGGTTTACCCTACTCAGTCCCTCGGGACTCAACGAGCATAGGCGCTGGGGGTGACTGTGTTTAGGGTCTTTCGGTCCTCGATCCGCAGGACCTACCAGGACGCGCGCTGCGTGTGCAGCCGGTCTCTGGACCCGCGTTGATCGCGACTGCTTCTCGGCCCTGCCCGAGAGGGTCCTTTGCCACTTTGCTCGAACGCTCCTTTGCCCGAAGGTGAAGTCACCAACAAGGAGGTACGCGATGACTCAGGGTTACGTCGTCAACATCAAGAAAGCGGCGAAGGACAACGATTTCTTCCGCAAAGTTCTGTTCACGGGGACGAAGAGCCAGCTCGTGCTCATGTCACTCCGGCCCGGCGAGGAGATCGGCACCGAGGTACACAAGGTCGACCAGATCCTTTACGTGGTCGACGGCGAAGGCAAAGTCGTGCTGGACGGTGTCGACAAGGAGTTCGAGAAGGGCGAGATCGTGTTCGTGCCCGCCGGCGTGCAGCACAACGTGATCAACAGCGATGACCAGCCGATGAAGCTGTTCACGATTTACTCTCCGCCACAACACGCAGAAGGCACCGTGCATCGCACCAAAGCTGTGGCAGATGAGGCAGAACGAGAAGCGCTGGCCTCCGCCAAGGCCTAGCGCTCGGAGACTCGCCTAGCGCGTTTGTCGGCTCTCTACCGCAGGCTTTGGCCACCAGACCGGCTTCACGACCTCGAGTAGAAGAAGCAAGACTGCGCCGGCGCCAATCGTCACCGCGAGATCGTCCACGTGCAGGGGCCCGAAACGGAAGAGTGCCCGCGCAAGCGGCCAGAGGAGGGACAAGCTCAAAACCGCGGCAACGGCAAGGAGCACGGCACCAAGCGCCGGGTTCGGGCGCCGGAGAGCCGTAACAAGCGATCCGCTGAAAGACCGGTTTACGAAGATCAAGCTGACAATCGCGACCACGAGTGAGAAGAATGTCAGCGCTCGAACCTCGGGTTCCGGCATGCCGCGCCTGAGCGCCACCAGGAAGATGATCGCGACCAGCACAAAGGCGAATAAGCCCTGCAGCAGGCTCCAGCCGATCCACCGGCGCGAGAACAGCGGTTCAGCGGGGTTGCGGGGCGGGCGGCTCATCACATCGCCCTCCTCGGTCTCTGCTTCGAAGACCAGCGAGCACACAGGATCGATGACCATCTCCAGGAACGCGATGTGTATGGGGCCGAACAGGATCGGCAGGCCGAACAACAGCGGCAGCAGCGCGAGACCCGCGATCGGGACGTGCACCGCGAAGATGAAACCCATCGCCTTGCGGAGGTTGTCGTAGATGCGGCGCCCGAGCCGGATGGACTTGACGATCGATCCGAAATCGTCGTCGAGCACCACGATCGACGACGCTTCGCGAGCCACATCCGTTCCGCGACCGCCCATGGCGATACCGATGTGCGCCGCCTTGAGCGGGGGTGCATCGTTGACGCCATCGCCGGTCATGGCGACGATTTCGCCGTTCGCCTTCAACGCCTGGACGATTCTGAGCTTCTGCTCCGGCATGATCCGCGCGAAGACCGTCGCGGTGCGAACACGAAGCGCAAGGTCGGGTTCGCTGAGTTGCTGCAGCTCCGCCCCGGTGAGGATGCCTGTGGTATCTATGCCCGCCTGGCGGGCGATGGCGCTTGCGGTTGAGGGATAGTCACCCGTGATCATCACGACCCTGATGCCTGCCGACCGGCACTCGCTCACCGCCTCCGGCACGCTCTGGCGGAGCGGATCGGCAAGGCCCACAAGACCAATGAGCTCGAGGACGAGGTCGTGCTGCGAATCCGGCCAGGTGTCCCCGGCGAATGATCCACGGGCAACACCCAGCACCCGCAGACCGTCGGCGGCCATCGCCTCGACTGACTGTGTCAGCGCGGCGCGGTCGGCCGCGCTGAGGTGGCAGAGATCGGCGATGGCTTCAGGTGCACCCTTGGCGGCAATGACATAGCCCGGCTCGCCGCCGCTCGGCCGCCAGGCCTGCGACATCGCGAGCAGGTCGGGGCGGAGCCCGTAGGTGTGTTCGAGCTTCCACCCCGGGCCGTGTATGTGCTCGCGATCAGCAAGCTGGTGGTCGAGATCGTGAAATGCCTTCTCCATGGGATCAAAGGGATCCGGCGCACTCGCGAGCAGGCCGAACTCGATCAGGTCATGAAAATCGTCCGGCACGTTTACGCCAGAGGGGGCACGGAGCTCGAGAGTCTCGCCTCTCTTGAGGCGCAGCTCGACCACCGTCATTCGGTTCTCGGTCAACGTCCCGGTCTTGTCTGTGCACAGGACCGTCGCTGAACCGAGGGTTTCAATGGCTGCCGCGCGCCTGGTCAGCACGCGCGCCCTCGAGATTCGCCACGCGCCCACCGCCATGAACACCGTGAGCACGACCGGGAGCTCCTCCGGCATCATCGACATGCCGAGCGCGATGCCGGCGAGCAGCGCTTCGAGCCATCCCCCGCGCGTGATTCCATACAGCAACACCGCCAGCACGCTGACGGCGCCCCCGACGATCGCGAAGTTCCGGACAAGCCGGCGGGTCTGTTCCCGCAGCCGCGGAGGCTCTGCCTCGAGCGAGCTCAGCGACTGGCCGATCTTGCCGATCTCGCTCGATGCTCCGATAGCCGTCACTTCGCCAGCTCCCGTGCCCCGCACGACCAACGAACCGGAAAAGACATAGGGCAGGTCATCGCCACCGGGCCGGCCGACTTCGGGCGCTCCGGCTGTCCGGGCGACCTTACGCACCGGTACGGACTCGCCGGTCAGCAGCGATTCGTCAGTCTGCAGGTCGTGACTCTGAACGAGCATTGCGTCGGCCGGCACCCGGTCGCCTTCGGCGAGCACCACGAAATCGCCACGGACCACCTCGCGGCCGGCGATTCGTTTGCGCTCGCCGTCGCGAATGACCAGGGCGCGCGGGCTCGTCAGATCGCGCAGCGCCTCGAGAACGTGCTCGGTGCGGGTCTCCTGGACGACCGTGATCGAAACTGACAGCGTTGCGAAGGCGAGCAGAATGAGCGCTTCAGTGCGGTCTCCGAGGGCCAGGTAGATCACGCCGCCACCGAGCAGCAGCGCCATCATCGGCTCGCGTAGGACCTCGAAGACGATTCGGAACGGCGTACGCACGCCCGGGCGGGGAAGCTCGTTGAACCCGTCAGCCTTCAGCCTGGCCTGAGCATCGGCCTCGGTCAGGCCAACGATTGCAGCGGGTGGTGACTCGTTCGCAGGCACAGCTAGCTGCGCCGGAGGATCTGACGGATTTGCTGCTCAGCTCTCGCGAGCCGGAGAGCCAGGATCCCAATGAAACCTGCGGCCCGATCGCCGACCTCCAGACCCAGAAATGCGAGACCAACGACGCCCACGGCCGCGAGGGCGACGATCGGCCTGGGTAGGTCTAGATCGAAAAGCGTGCGCAGGCCAGGGGTCAGGAATGCGCAGAGGAGGCCGGCGCTCATCGCCACCAGCAACGCTATGCGACGTGCGGTCAGCGGTCGCGCCAGGCGAGCGAGGATCCAGAGCCCGATGCTGGCGATGACGATGGTCGCCACGGTTCGCTCCTCGGACATCGATACGTCGGGTTCGTTGATCGCCAACGCATAGGCCGCAAAGGTGGCGGCGCCGGCGACCAGGCCGGAAGGGAGGGCAAAGCGCATGACGCGCCTGAGAAAGCCACCGGCGGAACGCTCGAAACTTGGTGCCAGAGCGAGAAAGACAGATGGGATGCCGATTGTGAACGCACTGATCAACGTGAGCTGCCTGGGCAGGAACGGGAAGGGCAGGACCGCGATGCTGACGGAAGTTGCGAGCAAGAAGGCATAGACGGTCTTGGTGAAGAAGAGGCTGGCCAGCCTCTCCACGTTCCCGATCACGCGCCGGCCCTCGCTCAGCACGGCCGGAACTCCGGCGAAGGAGCCGTCCAGGAGAACCACCGCGGCCACAGCCCGGGCGGCGCCGCTGCCCCCGCCCATGGCGATTCCGAGATCGGCCTCTTTCAACGCCAGGACGTCGTTCACCCCGTCGCCAACCATGGTGACCGTATGTCCACTCGACTGGATGGCTCGGATCAGCCTGCGCTTCTGATCCGGAGTCACCCGCCCAAACACCGAGGCAGACTCCGCCAGGCGTGCCAGCTCAGATTCCGACTCCGGCAGATCTCGGCCGTCGATCGGCGTCGAGGATTGAAGGCCAACCCTGGAAGCAACTTTTGCAACGGTAAGAGGGTGGTCGCCGGAGATCAGCTTGACGGCCACGCCCTGTGCCACCAGCTGTGCAAGCGTCGCGGCCGCAGCCGGCTTGATCTCCTCGGTAAGGACAACCAGGGCAGCAGGTTCAAGACCGCGCAACCCGCGCTCTGCGTGGGCACCATCCGCCCGCGCGAGCAGCAGCACCCGCTCACCCTCGGAAGTCATGCGAGCCACGCGTGATTCGAAACTGTGGTCCTGCTCGGCTCGACCGAGCAGCACGTCAGGCGCGCCCAGGACCCACCAGCCTCGACCCGTGAACTGGAAGGCGCTCCATTTACGACCTGAGGAGAAGGGCACCCTCGATTCGAGGAGCCAACCCGTCTGAGCGTCGTAGGCGGTGGCGATGGCGCGAATCGAAGCATTCGGACGAGGATCCGATCGGCCGATTGAAGCGAGGGCATCCTTCCAGTCTGTATTCGTCATGAGAGGTTCCACACGCTCCACGCAGCTCTCCTGCTCGGTCAGCGTCCCCGTCTTGTCCAGGCAGATGACATCGGTGCGGGCCAGCATCTCGACGGCGGGGAGCTGCTGGATGAGGACCTTGCGCCGACCCAGCCGGACCACCGCGAGGGCGAGGCTCGCGCTGGTCAGCAGAACCAGGCCCTCCGGCACCAGCGTGATCACCCCGGCCACCGAACCTCGAACAGCGTCAGTAAGGTTGGGATTGGCTCTCAGCTGCGAGACGGCAAGCATGATGCTGGTCGGAACGATGACCCACGTCACGATCCGCAGAATCTGGTTGATTCCGCGCATGAGCTCCGAACGCACCAGCTGGAAGCGACGCGCTTCTGCTGTCAACCGGCGCGCATAGCTTGCCTCGCCTACACGAGTCGCCCGGTAACGACCCAGACCGGCGCTGACGAAACTTCCGGCAAGAACCTCGGCCCGCGCCGGCTTGGGAACCGGCGTTGACTCACCCGTGAGGAGGGCCTCATTCAGCTCGAGGGGCTCGTCTGACTCGACGATGCCGTCGACCACGATCTCATCTCCGGCCCCCACCTCCACCAGGTCGCCTACGACTATCTGCGACACCGGGAGTCCTCTGGCGACGCCGTCGCGGACGATCTGGGCCCGAGGGGCTGTGAGGACGGTCAGGCGGTCGAGGGTGAGCTTTGCGCGCACCTCCTGCCCGATGCCGATGAGAGCATTGGCGACCAGGATCAACCCGAAGACCGCGTCCTGGATCGGGCCGACCACCAGGATCACAACCAAGAGCGATCCAAGCAGAGCGTTGAAGCGGGTGAGCAGGTTCGCCTTCAAGATGTCGCCGAAGCTCCGGCTGTTGGCTCCCGGCAACGAGTTGGCGAGGCCTGAAGCTGCTCGCCGCTGAGCTTCCTGCTCAGTCAAGCCGCCCAATGGTGTCTCGGTAACGGGGACCGATTCTAAAGATGCAACTGTCACTGCCGGCCGGCCTGTCAAAGAGCGCGGCGCCGCGCTAGCGCTCGCCGCGATCAGCCCGAACGGTCTCGATCGGAGGGGCGATCAGGATCGGGCTCCCGCTGCGGCGTCCGACCGCTTCTTCGACGGTGCCCAGAAGCCAGCGCTCAGCCGCAACGCTCGTCCCGGCCGGAATCACGATCAGCTCGCAGCCGGCGTCGATGGCGGCCCGGCTGATCTCAGTCGCGAGTCCGTCGTGGTTGCCGGCGATGACAAGCTTGGTTTCGATCCCTGCAGCCACGAACCTGGCCAGGAGGAGATCTGCGATGTGGTCGGGGCGCCGGCTGGCGGGGACTTTGAGCAGGTCCTCGACCGCGTCCTCCAGCAAGCCATGGACGTGCAGGATCGTCACGGTCGTCCCGAGCCCACGCGCCAACTCTAGGCCGGCGTCGAGCTCTGTTGAGCCGAGCGTCTCCTGGGTAACGACGAGCAGCATGTGAGCGGGGGGACCCGCCTGTCGAGCACCCTCACGAACGACGAGAACGGGAACGTGAGCACCCCGCGCGACCTCTCGGCTGACGCTGCCGAAAAGGCTGGCCAGCGGAGCAAGGCGGCCCCGCGAGCCGAGCACGATCAGGTCCGCATGGATATCGTCCGCCATGTTCACAAGACTTTCGGCGACGGTGGCACCAGAGGTCGGTTGCTCCAGCCGGATGTCGAACGGCACCCCGGATCGCTCAAGTGACTTGACAGCGTCGGTGACGGCATCCTCAGCGTGAGTGACGCGTGCTCCGAAATGCACGACGGTGATGTGGGCTGCGAGCCGCTTGGCAAGCCCGGCGGCTACCGCGACCGCACCGCCGGACGAGTCTTTGTCGACCGCAAGGACGATGCTCTTCAAGTTCATTTGACCTTTAGCGTCTCTCTCCGAAAGGTGGCAAGCCAGGGCCAGAAGACCCTCAGCGGGCGGCCCGGTTGGCGGCTGTTTGCCTCCGCCGAGGCGAAGGACGCTCCGTCGCCAGGGACAGGTCTTAGACGGTCCCAGGGCCCAGGTTGAAGATGTGCGCCCGAAGGTCCGAAATCGCGAGGTCCAGCTCGCGTACGCAATCGTCCAGGTGATCGGAAATTCCAGAATCCGAACCCCTGGCGGAGAGCGCTTGCAGCTTGAGCCCTATGCCAAATAGCCGGTGGATAGTGTATCGATTGAGTTCCTGAGCGATGCGCTCTCGCTCGACCGCCAGGGCTGGCGGCGTCCCTGAGCGAGCGCCCCTTTCCATGGTTGCAGTCGTCACGAAAAGAACCTCCTTTCGCGGTCGTGGTCTGTCCGACGGCCGGCACACAGGCAGTCACCGGAAACTTCCCCGCGCTCATCGATCAGCCTAGCCTGCGCTGCGTCCGATCGCCTCCGTAATCACTACGGATCTTTGCGTGCTCTGGCATGGGAGGGTGGTGGTAACCTTCAGGCGAACACGAGGGGAGTAGCCCGGAGGCCGCTTTCGACTGGGACCCGCGCCGGCGGGGTTTAACCCGGAAGCGGCCGCAGGCCAGCCTGTGGCAAGACCTCTGCTCAGAAATGAGTGGAGGAAAGCATGCGCACATCGATCGACGAACTCTCCTGGAACGGTGCCGCGAATCCGAGAACTGTCGTGTTCAGGAGTGACGGGCCCACGGCCCTGGTCAACGCCGACTTTGATGGCGATGGCAAGCTCGATCTAGGCGTCGTGGACGTTTCCAGCGGCAGGATCACGGTCTGCAAAGGAGACGGACGCGGCGGCTTCCGGCCGGCGGATTCCCGAGTCCTCGACCGTGGGCGAGCCGACCGCGCATCGTCAGAGCGCTTGACAGCGCGTGAGACAGAGGTCGCCAGGCTCTTAGCGACTGGCTACATGGATCGCGAGATCGCGACGATGCTTGGAATCGGGCGCCGTACGGTCGAGACTCACGGTGCCAACGTCCGAGCCAAACTGAGACTCAAATCGCGACGCCAGCTGTTGCGCGGCTTGGTCTGGCCAGGCGAGGACCCAGCCCCACGGACACTGTCGCGCTCGACGCCCACACCGGTCGGAAGCCCCTCTGAGGCAGAGGCCTTTGACTCTGGAGACTCGGTTCACCCGATGCGACGTTTGTGCGCAGGAATCCCGATGGTGGAAAAGTCAGTCTGCTCTTGGATCGAACGTTGAGGATTCACATTAGGTCAGCCGGCATCCAATACTGGCTGGCAGGTTCTGTCGCGGCGATTGCCCTTTCCGCTTGCGCAAGCGGAGCATCGGCGCCTCCATCTGCTCTGGCGACCCCAAGTGCGAACCAACCGGCCGGTGGCGATGCGACGGCCCTCGAAGGTCAGTTCATATCGGTCATCGGCCGGGTGAGCCAATCCGTCGTGGTGATCCAGACCGAAAGCGGCCTGGGATCCGGCGTAATCGTCGACACGAAGGGCAACATCATCACCAATGCCCACGTGGTGGCGGGATCCACGGCGTTTCGCGTCCTCCTCGCGACCGGCAAGTATTACGACGGCACGCTTGTTGGCGCATTCGTACCGGACGACCTTGCGGTCATCCGCATCGGCGCGCCGGATCTGCGGCCCGCGATGTTTGGCGACTCCGACCAGCTGCGCGTCGGGAGCATCGTGATGGCCGTCGGCAGCCCGCTCGGGCTTCAAAGCTCGGTGACCGAGGGCATCGTTTCGGCTCTTGGGCGCGAGGTCACCGAACCCAATGGCGTCGCTCTGCCACCCTTGATTCAGACGAGCGCCGACATCAATCCAGGCAACTCCGGTGGTGCCCTCGTCAACCTGAATGGAGAGGTGATCGGCATACCAACGCTGGCGGCTCAGGATCCCCAGGTGGGTGGGACCGCCCCCGGAATCGGTTTCGCGATTCCCAGCAATGTGGCCACAGACATTGCCACGCAGCTGATCCAGAACGGTCGGGTTACGAACAGCCACCGTGCCTACATCGGGGTACAGACGGTCGGCGTCCCGAATGGACAGGGGGTCTCGATCTACTCCGTGGTCCCCGGCGGACCCGCGGACAAGGCCGGGTTGAGGGCTGAGGACGTCATCACCTCGATCGACGGGCGCGCGGTGCCCGACCAACCAGCTCTGGCATCAGCCCTTTCGAGCCTTCAACCGGGCCAGTCGGTCAAGGTGCAGTTGCGGCGGTCCGACGGGTCCCAGGCCCTGCTGACGGTCATCCTGGGCGAACTGCCTGGCTAGAGCACCGGCGGCGGCCACTTCCCGGATACCGGGTTGCTACACGATTTTGGCGGCGACTCGCCCGGCGACCCCGTCCTCCACGCGACCGCCGAGCGTCTGGTCCACGTTGCGCCAGTAGTCGAAGACGCGGCTTAGGACTGGCTCTTCGACACCTTGCCGGACGTGTCCCACGATGTTCGAGACCAGACGGTCGCGCGCCGCATCGTCGAGCACCTCCCGCACCATGGTCCCGGCCTGCCCGAAGTCGTCGTCCTCGCGGTGCAGCGCTTGGGCAGCGCGAACAATCTCGCCGGTAACCTCCCACGTTGGATCCGGGCCGAAAAGTTGGGGCGCGGCCGCGGGTCCTCCAACGGAGTTCGGCGCGTAGACGGGATCGCCCGGGTTGCGGTACCTCATGGCGCCATCCTTGTTGTAGGAGTTGACCTTGGCGTGCTTCGGATAGTTCACAGGCAGCTGCTGCGCGTTGGTGCCCACCCGGTGCAGGTGCGTGTCGTGATAGCTGAACAGCCGACCGAGAAGCATGCGGTCGGGCGATGGCCCGATGCCCGGGATGAAATTGCTCGGCTCGAACGTCGCCTGCTCGATCTCGGCGAAGTAGTCGTCAGGGTTGCGGTCGAGCACGTAGCGGCCCACCTTGATGAGGGGATAGTCCCCATGCGGCAAGACCTTGGTGACGTCAAAAGGGTTGAACCGGTAGTCCGCGGCGTCTTCGAACGGCATGATCTGCACGTTCAGGGTCCACGTTGGGAAGTCCCCTCTCTTGATCGAGGTCCAGAGATCATGAATGTGCGCGTCGGGATTCTCACCGGCGATCGCGGCGCCCTCGCTCTGAGTGAAGAACTCGACACCCTGGTCAGTCTTGAAGTGGTACTTCACCCAGAATCTCTCGCCGCCGCCGTTGATCCACATGTAGGTATGCGACGAGTACCCATTCATGTGCCGCCAACTCCGAGGGATTCCTCGGTCACCCATCAGGATCGTCACCTGATGCGCCGACTCCGGCGACAGGGTCCAGAAGTCCCACTGCATGTTGTTATCGCGAAGGTGGTTGTCGGCGCGCCGCTTCTGCGAGTGGATGAAGTCCGAGAACTTCGAGGGGTCGCGAATGAAAAAAACGGGAGTGTTGTTGCCGATCATGTCGTAGTTGCCGTGCTCGGTATAGAACTTGAGCGCGAATCCGCGTGGGTCACGAGCGGTGTCGGGGGAGCCCATCTCGCCGGCGACTGTCGAGAAGCGCGCAACTGATTCGGTCCGCTTGCCCTTCTGGAAAAGGACCGCCTTCGTAAACTGTGAAACGTCTTCGGTGGCCTCGAAGAAGCCGTGAGCGCCACCGCCCTTAGCGTGCACGACCCGCTCGGGCACCCGCTCCCGGTTGAACGCCTGCATCTTCTGGACGACGTAGGCGTCCTGGAGCAGGATCGGCCCGGACGGGCCGACGGTGAGCGAGTACTCGTCACTCGTGGCGGGCTGGCCGGAGTCGAATGTCGTGTGGGGTCGCTCATCGTCAGGCATCAGGTTTCTCCTCTACTTCTGAACGTCTGGCGGCGAAACCGTGGGGGGTTCGGCCCGCCTCAGTCGACTCTACACGCGCCGACCGTCCACCGCCGCGGCACACGATAGGCGAATCCTCGTCTGGATCGGCTCATGCTTAGCAGCATGAAGACGCTCGAACGTAAGGATGCGAAAGGGGAAACCCAGGACCACGAAAGCTTCCAAGCCACAGACGTGCTGAAACAGGTCGTGATTTCGACCCTTGCCGTCGCGCCCGACGGTGAATCGCTCGTCTACGTGAGACGCACGGTGGATAGCGGGAAGTACGCAAGGCGCCTCTGGCGGACGACATTCAAGGGAGGAAAGCCGGAGCAGCTCACAAGTGCCATCGCAAGCGATACCCGGCCTCGCTTTTCGCCCGACGGCCGCTCACTCGTGTTCATCTCTGATCGGACCGGGAAGCCGCAGGCCTGGGCCATGCCGCTCGCCGGCGGCGAGCCGCGGCAGCTCACCGACCTGCCCGGCGGAGTCGGCTCCGCCGATTGGTCACCAGACGGAAAGAGACTCCTCATCCTCGCCGCCTCCGGCGAGAAGCGTTTCGTCGTGGGCAATGCCGACGACCCGACCGCAAGGCGCATCCGCGACTACACCTGGCGCGCTGACGGCGTCGGAATCAGGGACGAGTTCACCAGCGTCTGGATCCTTGACGAAGGCGGCAAACCGCGACGCCTCACCGCACCCACCTACAACGTTGAAGGCGCAGCCTGGTCACCCGATGGAAAGCAGGTCGCCTTCATCGCCGACCTGGGCGAAACCGCGGGCCTCGAGGAGCGTGGTGCCCTGTGGACGATCCCGGCCGAACATGGCGATCCAAGGAAGCTCGCCTCCCTTGACGGCCGCGTTTTCAACCTGGCCTGGTCGCCCTCGAAGCAGATCGCATTTGTGGGCACGAGCCGTCCCGACCTGGCGGGTTGGGCCGATATCGAGCTCCACGTCGTCGACGATCAGAAGGCGCGCCGCCTCGCCGCCGACCGGAATCTCAACATCTCCGTCACCAGCTACGGCGACTTCCAGGATGCCGACAACTTCGGTCCACCTCCTGTGACCTGGGAAGACGACGCACACGTTCTTGGGCTCGTTTCCTATCGGGGCTGCAGTCACCCTTACCGGTTCGGCATGGACGGCACGGTCGAGGCGCTCGCCGAACCCGAGGCCATCTGCTGCGCGATCGCGACCGGAGGTGGCCGGACGGCCGTCGTTGCTTCCACCGACGAACCGTCCGACGTGTACGCGGTCGAGCACGGCCGGCTGCGCCGGCTGACGACCGACGGCAGTAGCTGGTTCGGGCCTTTCAACAGCCCCATCGAGCGGGTGAGCATCAAGCATCCAGATGGGCACAGCATCGATACATGGCTGCTGACCGCAAAGGGAAGTCGCACCAAGGCCCCCATGGTCATCGACGTCCACGGCGGCCCCAACTCCTCGTTCGGACCCACACCCTGGCTCGAGATGAAGGCGCTCGCCGACGCCGGATTCCACGTGGTGTGGTCGAATCCGCGCGGATCAGTCAGCTACGGCGAGCAGTACGCCAGGGATCTCGAGGGCGTATGGGGCGATCCGGACGGCAGCGACCTGCTTCGAATCATCGACTGGGCTGTGGACGAGCAAGCAATCGCCAGCCGCCGGCAGATCGGCATCATGGGCCTCTCGTACGGCGGATTCATGACCAACTACATGCTCGCCAAACACCCGGGGATGTTCGGCGCGGCCGTGAGCGAGAATCCCGTCACCGACCTGTTAGGCGAATGGGCGACGTCCGACTTTGGCCGGTTCATCGGCCGACGCGCCATCGAGACGCAGAATCCTTGGGACAACCTCGAGGCGTTTCTTTCGCGCTCCCCCTTCGTGCGGATGCACTTGAACCACACCCCGCTGCTCTTGCTGCAGGCGGAGAAAGACTTGCGATGCCCGCCCGGCAACAGCGAGATGGTCTTTCACATTCTGCGCACGCTCGGCCGCGAGGTGGAGATGATCAGGTATCCAGACGAGTCTCACGCGATGTTGGCGATCGGGAGGCCCGACCGCCGCGTCGACCGCATAGAGAGGATCGTCGGCTGGTTTCTGAAGCACCTCGGTTCGGCCGCGCTGGATTGAGCACTCTGTATCGCGATGCGGCGCTTGCCGATGGGCGCTCGCCCACCCTGCGCCTCGGCATGAGCGTGCTCGTGGACGGCGGCCTCATCCAATGGATCCGACCGACCGACTCGGAGGAGGATCCCGGGGACGCGGAAGTGATCGACGCCGGCGGCGCCACGATCGTGCCCGGCATGGTCGACTGCCACAGCCATCTCACCCTCCCGGGTGGATCGCACTGGATCGAACGCGGTAACGACGCCACGGAGCAGCTGTTGCGCCACGCCGAGCACAACGCAAAGCTGCAGACCAATGCCGGTGTCCGCTGGGCGAGAGACGTCGGCGCTCCGGTGAGGGATGATCCCGTCGATGGGAGAAAGCGCGCGCTCAGCCTGGGCCTGCGCGACCGTTGGCACGGCCATGCCGGCTACCCGTACGTTCGCGCCGCCGGCAGCTGGGTCACGCGGGCCGGCTCCATCCCCATAGGGCTGGCCGTGGAGGCCGAAGACGCCGACGAGCTGCTGCGGCTGACTTTGCAGCAGCTGGACGACGGCGCAGACTTCGTGAAGCTCTACCTCGACGGCCCCGACGCAAACGCGGCACCCTGGTCCACCGACGAGGTGCGGCGCGTCGTCGCAGCTGTACACGAGCGGGGAGCGAAGGTGACTGCGCATGCGGGCCGGCTCAGCGGCAGCCGCGTCTGCGCGGAAGCCGGGGTTGACTGCATCGAGCACGGGTTCGAGCTCGACCAGGACTGCGTCCGGCTGATGACCGAGCGCGGCATCGCCCTCGTCTCGACCCTCTCGGTGCTCAAGTCCTGGACGAGCTTCGGCAAGACGACGACGATCGAGCGCTTCGCCAGTCCGGAGGGCCGCAAGCGGGTCGCCGAACGCTGGGAGGCGGCTCGCGACAGCATCAGGCTTGCACACGCCGCGGGCGTGCTGCTCGGCGCCGGTACTGATTTCGGCGGCGGCTCCGGGCGGGCGAACCAGCTCGCCTGGGAGGTTGAAGCGCTCACGGAGGCAGGGCTCCAACCGTGGGAGGCATTGGCGTCAGTCACCTGGAAAGCGGGTGAGATCCTCGGCGAGCCGGAAGCAGGTCAGATCCGGGAGGGCGGACGAGCCGACTTCTTCCTCGTACATGGCGATCCGCTCTCGGACCCCTCCGCGCTCTGGCGAGTCTGGCGTGTCGCCTGGGCCGCCGGGTAAAGCCAAAAATCTTCGAGCGCCGTGAGACTGGTGGTTCGGGCTCATCCTGGCGCATCCCGCACGGCGGCGAGCCCGGCGCCCAGTGCGCCATCGATGGTCTCCTCGGCTGCGTCGAGCTCATTTGCGGCCACCAGCTCAGACGCACGCTGGTACCACTCCCAGTCCGGTCGCCGGCCCGCCACAAAACCAGACATTACCTTAGGACCCTGAATTCAGAATTTGGTCGCGAGCCCGGGGTTTGAACCCATGTCCCGCATACAGCGGGACCACCGGCCCTTATGCGATCGGTGCCCTGTCCAGAAGATGTCTGGAATGTTGCTTCGGTATTTCGTCGTTGTCGCTCGCCCGATCGACGAGATCGAGGCCGAGCTTGTGACGGGCGCCCAGCAGTGGATGCCGGGCCTCGCCTGGAAGTCGAACGGACAGGGCCAGCGGTTGCTCACCGAGTTGGGGTTCGAAATCGCGACCCGGAGGGTGGCCAGGGAAATTGAGGTTGAGCTTGGCGCACTACGCCCGATGAATGGGGTAACTCTGCTTCCAATTCGGTGGAAGGCAGCCAGCCAGGCCGGACTCTTTCCCGCTCTGGATGGACAGCTCGAACTCGCGCCCATCGGCAAGACCAGAACCCAGCTCGGCCTCAGCGCCAGCTACGAGGCGCCTTTCGGGGTGTTCGGCAAGATCGCAGATCGCGCGCTGATGCACCGAATCGCAGAGATCACGGTCAAAGACTTTCTTGACCGCATCGGCGATCGGTTGGAAAGTCCTGGGGAAGATAGAAAGAAGAAGGCGATATGAACAGTTCTGAAAGGGCTGTGTCGATCGCCTCGGGCGCCGCCCTCTAGCTCAGCCCTGGGTGATCAGCTCTCTCAGGACGAGCGGCAGCACGCCGCCGTGGTGCAGGTAGTCCACCTCGGTCTGGTTGTCGACGCGGGCGTGAGTCTTGAAGATCGTCTTCTTGCCGTCGTCGCCGGCGGCTTCGACCTCGACCTGCTGTCCGGGCTTGATGGCGTCGATTCCCTTGATCGTGAACCGCTCCCGGCCCGTCAGCCCGAGTGACTGCAGGTTTTCCCCGTGCGCGAATTCGACGGGTAGGATGCCCATCCCCACGAGGTTGGAGCGGTGTATCCGCTCGAAGCTCTCGGCGATCACCGCGCGCACTCCCAGGAGCAACGGGCCTTTCGCAGCCCAGTCTCGCGAGGAACCCGATCCATATTCCTTGCCGGCGACCACGATCAGGGGCACGCCCTCGGACCGATAGCGAACCGAGGCGTCGAAGATCGTCATCTCGGCGCCATCAGGCAGGTGATGCGTCCAGTAGCCCTCGCGCTCGACGAGCTTGTTGCGGAGGCGGATGTTGCCGAACGTGCCTCGCACCATGACCTCATGGTTGCCGCGCCGCGCGCCGAAGCTGTTGAACTCGCTGCGCTCGACGCCGCGCTCGATGAGGTAACGGCCGGCCGGACTGTCCGGCGGGATCGCACCCGCGGGGGAGATGTGGTCGGTCGTCACGGAGTCGCCGAGCACCGCCAGCACGCGCGCTCCTTCGATGTCGGTCAGCGCCCCGGGCTCGGCACCGAAGTCCTCGAAGTACGGCGGCTCGTGAACGTAAGTTGACTTCTCGTCCCACTGGAAGATCGGGCCCGTTGGCGCGGACATCGTTTTCCAGTGCTCGTCGCCCTCGAAGATCTTCGAGTACTCGCGCTTGAACATATCCTGCTGCACGCAGCGCTGAACCACCTCGTTGACCTCGTCCTGCGCCGGCCACAGCTCGGACAGCATCACCGGCTTCCCATCCCCAGTGTGGCCGATGGGATCCTTCGTCAGGTCGATGTTCACCGTACCGGCCAGCGCGTAAGCGACCACCAGCGGCGGTGAGCCGAGATAGCTCGCCTTGACCAGGGGGTGGATGCGCGACTCGAAGTTGCGGTTGCCTGACAGCACAGCGACGACGCTCAGGTCTTCATTCGTCACGGTGGCCTCGACCTCGGGGCTCGCGAGCGGACCCGAGTTTCCGATGCACGTGGTGCACCCGTACCCGACGAGGAAGAAGCCGAGCTTCTCGAGTGGCTCCATGAGACCCGCCGTCTGCAGGTAGTCGGTGACAACGCGGGATCCGGGGGCGAGGCTCGTCTTCACATAAGGATTCACTTTCAGTCCGAGCTCGACCGCCCGTTTCGCGAGCAGGCCGGCCGCCACCATCACCGAAGGATTGGAGGTGTTGGTGCAGCTCGTGATGGCAGCGATGACCACGCATCCGTTCTCGAGCTTGGCCTCGGGCCTCGCCGCAACGGCCACCGCGGCGCGTCCGTTGACGGGACCGCCCTCGTCGGCCAGGCGTCCGAGCGCATCGGGACTGGGCCTGGGTCCGTTACCGAAAGCCGCCGTGAAGCTTTCCCAGACCTTCGGCAGTGGCGCTCGGTCCTGCGGGCGTTTGGGTCCGGCCAGGCTGGGCTCGACTTTGCCCAGGTCCAGCTCGAGCATCTCGCTGAACTTCGGCGCCTTGTCGCCGTCCTGGCGGAAGAGTCCCTGTTCCTTGGTGTACCGCTCGACCAGGTCGATCTGCTCGCGGCTGCGGCCCGTGACGTCGAGGTAGCGGAGCGTCTGGGCGTCGACCGGGAACAGCGCCGAGGTCGCGCCGTACTCCGGGCACATATTGCTGAGCGTCGCGCGGTCTGGCACGGAAAGGCTCGACAGGCCGTCGCCGCAGAACTCGACGAACTTTTCGACCACCCCGTGCTTGCGCAGCATCTCCGTGAGCGTCAGCACGAGGTCGGTCGCGGTAGACCCCGCAGGCAGCGCGCCGATGAAGCGGACGCCGACGACGACCGGGGTCGCGAGGTAGGCCGGCTGGCCGAGTATCGCCGCCTCCGCCTCGATTCCGCCGACGCCCCAACCCAGCACCCCGAGCCCGTTGACCATCGTGGTGTGCGAGTCCGTGCCCATGAGTGTGTCGGGGATCGCGACCTTCCGTCCATCGATTTCGCGGACCTGGACGACCTTGGCGACGTATTCGAGGTTGACCTGGTGGCAGATGCCCATGCCCGGCGGCACGAGCGAGAAGTTGTTGAAGGCCTGCTGCGCCCACCGGAGCAGCGCGTAGCGCTCGTGGTTGCGCTCGATCTCGCGCTGGATGTTTCGCGTGTAGGAGTCGCGGAAACCGAAGGAGTCGACCTGGACCGAGTGGTCGATGATCAGGTCGACCGGCACGAGCGGGTCGACCTTGCCGGCATCCTTGCCCGCGCGCTTCATGGCCGAGCGCATGGCGGCGAGGTCGACGACGGCGGGCACTCCCGTGAAGTCCTGCATGAGGACGCGCGCGGGAAGGAATGGGAGCTCAGTGTCCTTCGGCGGCGCCGCCGGCCAGGCTGCGAGAGCTTTGACGTTTTCCTCCGCCGTCGTGCCGGCCTCGGCCAGGCGGACGAGGCCTTCGAGCAGGACCTTCACGGTTATCGGCAGGCCGGAAGGGTCGTGCATCCCGGCCTTCGGAAGCGCGCTCAGCGGGTAGAAGTCGAGCTCGGTGCCCGCCAGCTTCGATCTTCCGACCATCTTCAGATCGTACTAGCGCCGGGCATCACGCATCGATTGGGCGATGCGAAGCACGCCTTCGTCGCGTGCGATCTCCTCGAGCGGTTTGGTGAGCGCCAGGCGCCAGTTGGGGCGCTCCGTGGTGGTGCCGGGGACATTCGTGCGCTCTTCGATCCCGAGCGCGTCTTCGAATGAGGCGAGGACGATGCGCGATCGTGCGTGGGAGAGCCGTTGGTACGCGGCGACCGCCACCTCGACCGCTGGCGTCCCGTCCGGCAGGCCTGTCGCATCGGTCAGTCGCCGGCGCAGGTGATGCTGCCGCTGGTCGGGCTCGCTTAGGTTCCAGATGCCCGCGACTGTAGGCAGATCGTGCGTGCCGATCGCGCCGGCTGACTCACGCGGCCACTTCTCGGGGGGGTCGTCCTCGAACCACAGCAGGCGGTACGACAGCACGCCGCTGTGGCGCAGGCGGCTGCGCATCGCAGGCTCGACCAGCCCGAGATCCTCGCCGATCACGAACGTGTGCGATCTCTTGCTCTCGAGCGCGAGTATGGCCAGAAGCTCACGCGCCGGGTAGCGCACGTACGCGCCGCCGGACGCGTGCGCATCGCGCGGAATCCAGAACAGGCGGAACAGGCCCATCACGTGGTCGAGGCGTAAACCGGCCGCGTGCTTCGCGGTGCTGCGGATCGTCTCGACGAACGGCTCGAAATGCGCTTTGCGCAGCTTCCACGGGTCGAACGGAGGCATGCCCCAGTCCTGGCCATCCGGGAAGAAATAGTCGGGAGGCGCGCCCACACGCATGTCCGGCGCGAGCAGGTCCTGCCAGCGCCATGCATCGCAGCCGTCGGCCGCGAAGCCGACGGGTACGTCGGCGATCAGGCCGATCTCCCTCGACGCGCGCGCAAGCTGGCGGTCGAGGTGGAACTGCAGCCACTCGTGGAACGCCACCCGGCCGGCGAGCGGACCTCGGATCGCCGCGACTCCCTCGCCGCGCGGATGTCGGAGCTCGGCCGGCCAGCTGCGCCACGCCGGTCCAAGGCGCTCGGTGATGGCGCTGAAGGTGGCGTAGTCCTCGAGCGCCTTGCCCTGCCCGCGCACCCAGGGCTGCATGTCGGCCGGATCGGGCGAGACCTTGAAGATGGCTTCGAGCGCGCGGGACTTGAGGCGGAAGACCGCGTCGTGGTCGATGAGTCGCTGCGCGTTGAGGGAGAGCGCCTCATTTCTCAAG
>DATBZR010000068.1:0-53113 GCA_036513095.1 Candidatus Dormiibacterota bacterium
CCCCTGCCGCGGATTGTGCTGCGCCTCGAGGATGACGACAAGCACCGGCTTTCCCGGGTGCAGCTCCTCCCCCGGGATCTGCTCCTCGGGCGGCATCACGCCCTCGATCCGGCCGAGGTCGACATAGACCGTGCCGGCTTCGACGCGGTCCACGATGCCGGACGCCAGCTCACCCCTGTGTTCGGCGACGTCGCGCAGCACCTTGTCGCGCTCGAGGTCGTGGATGTGCCGGAGCACTGCATGCTTGGCCGTCTGCGCGGCCATGCGCTTGAAGTCATCGGCCGGCAGCGTCTCGATCACCTCGGTCCCGTCCGGCCGCACCAGCCGGCTCCGCACGTCGAGCGCGCCCGTCTTTGTGTCGAGCTTCACAGTCACGTAACCCGCCGGATTGAAGGCGCGGACGTAGGCTGTGGCGAGGGCGCTCTCCACCGTGTGCAGCATCTCCTCAAAGGGAATGCCGACCTCGGCGCACAGCGCGGTCAGCGCTTCGCCCAGGCTCTCCGTTGACGGCTCAGATTGCGACCGCGAGCCTGCCCGCGACAACGTCATCCCATGCAATGTGAACAATTACCGGCGCCCGCCCGCGGGCCCCGTGCGCCTGCACGGCGATTCCCGCTTCGTCGACTGCAACCAGCTGGCCTTCGATCACTGTCTCGGTCTCGCCGGTCCGATAGCGCACGTTGACCCGCTTGCCGTTGAACCTTTCGTACTCGCCGTGGTTGCGCAGAGGACGCTCGGCGCCGGGCGACGAAACCTCGAGGTCGTACGGACCGTCGATGAGATTGGAGTGATCGATCAGCGGCCCTGCCACGCGGCTCACGCGTTCGCAATCTTCGATCGTGATTGGCTCGATGTGGTCGATCGAGATGCGGAGCGAGCGTCCCGAGTAGCCGGATTGGTCGAGCGAGTAGAGCTCGTACCCCATGTGATTGACGGTGGGTTCGAGCAACTCTCTGATGGACGTTATGGGCCAGGTCGGCATGTTGCGGTGTCTGACAACACCTTACACCGCTCGGCGCGGCTACCGGAGAGGCTGGACCCGCCTCCACACGACGAGCAGCGGCGATGCGTTGAAGATCGAGCTGTACGTACCGGACACGATGCCGATGAGCAGCGCGAGGGCAAAGCCCTTCAGCGTCGTACCACCTGAGATCAGGATCGCCGCCAGGACCAGGACGACGGTGAAGCTCGTGATGATCGACCGCGCCGCGGTCTGCATGATGCTGAGATTCACGACCTGCTCGAAGGAAAGCCTCTGGCTGTGCCGAAGGTTCTCGCGGATCCGGTCGAAGACGACGATCGTGTCGTGCACGGAGAAGCCGACCACCGTCAGAACGGCCGTGACGAACAGGCTGTCGATCTCGCCGATTCGCAAGCCCAGCACCTTGCCCATGATCGAGAACAGGCCGGTCAGCAAGAAGACGTCATGCAGCAGGGCCGCGAGCGCCGACCCTCCGAACTGGAAGCCGGCGCGCCATCCGCCGGGCACGTTGCGGAACCGGATCGCCAGCAGGAACAGGATGGCCGCGGAGGCGAGCACCAGCGCAAGCAGGGCGAACTCGATCGTCTCGCGTGCGATCGTGCCGCCCACCTCGATGACCTGCTGCACCACCATCGGACCGACCCGCTTCGTGAGGTCGTCCTCCACCAGTGCCTGCTGCTGGGGAGTCAGCGGAAGCGAGCGGATGATGTAGCCACCGGCGCCGGTCTGGATCACGGTGCCTCCCGCCGTCAGCGGGTCGGCCGCGACGGCGCTCTCGACGGCGGCCACCGATGGGTTGTTAGCGAAGCTGACGGTGAACTCCGTGCCGCCGGCGAAGTCGATGCCGAGCAAGAAGCCCTTGGTGGCCATCGAGAGGATGCCCGGGATGATGATCAACAGAGAGATGGCGAAGAAGATGTTTCTTCGCCCGATGATGTTGAGCCTGCGGACGCGCGGCTCCGCGCGAGGCGGCTCCGCGGTTTGTCCGAGTGCCTTCTCTTGCGGCCTTTCCGGAGTCGGGACCATGTCAGCCGCCTGCTCCGCGGGCGCGATGTCAGACAACGCGCGCACTCCTGTCGACTCCCATCAGCGCCGGACGTCGCAGCGCGCTGCCTGTCATGACGATGGCGAGCAGGTTGTGCGTGACGACGATCGCCGAGACCAGGCTTACCACCACACCGATGCCGAGCGTGATCGCAAAACCCTGCACCGCCGGCGGTCCCACGAAGCCCAGGATCACGCACGTGATCAGGGTCGACGTGTTGGAGTCGCGGATGGCCGGCCACGCGCGATGGACCGCCGCGTCCACGGCCGCGGCTATGGTGCGACCTGCGCGCACCTCTTCCTTGAACCTTTCGAAGATCAGCACGTTGGCGTCGACGGCCATACCGACTGACAGGATGAATCCGGTGATTCCGGCCAGCGTCAAAGTGACCGGAACGACCTTGAAGATGGCAAGAACGGCGCCCGCATAGAAGAGCAGCGCGATGCTTGCCAGGAGCCCCGGCACGCGGTAGTAGATGATCATGAAGAGCACCACGATCGACAGGCCGAGCAGGCCGGCCGCGAGGCTGAGCTTCACCGATTCCGCTCCCAGCGTTGAACCCACCTGGGTGACGTCGAGGACCTGCAGGTCAACCGGCAACGAACCCGAGTTGATGCCGGTGGCGAGGTCGGTCGCGCTCTGCTGCGTGAAGTTGCCGGTGATCACCGCCTGGCCGCCGGCGATCTCCGTCAGGCTGTTCGCGTCGACCAGGAACTTCCCGCAGACCGTGTTCGGCGTCTGAGCGGAGAGGCACCCCGTGTCGTACGGCGCGTAGATCTTCGAGACGTAGCTCGGGTCTACCCAGTTGTCGATGTCTTTTTGGGTCAGGTCGAGCCAGATCGTGAGGTGGCGCAGAGGGCAATCGACTCCCGCGCCCGGACACGCCGCCACGTTGTCGCGGGTGAGGTTGTCAAAGACGCCCGCACCACGTGATGTGAAGCTGATGTTGACATCCCAGGCGGTTCCCGTCTGATCGATCGTGGCGGTGGCACTCTGGATGTCGTCCCCCGTCAAGCCGACGAACTGGGGCTTGTAACCCGGCTCGGGCCCGTTGGTCACGTTGGCGTCAGCGACCCATTTCGTGTAAATGAGCTTCGAGATCGCCCCGATTGTCTTCTGCGCCTGTTGGGCCGTGACCCCGGCCAGGTCGACGGTGATCCTGTCGTTGTTGTTGCCCGCGCCCCGGATCTCGGGTTCGCTCACTCCCAGCGAGTTCACACGCTTGTTGATGACCTGGATCGTCCGCTGCTGGACGTCGGCTCGGGACTGGCCCGGCGGGAAGTTGGTGAGCTGGTAGTCGATGTGGGTGCCGCCGGCCAGGTCCAGTCCGCGGTGGATGTAGAGCTGCCAGCCGCCGAAGTTGGGCGGCAGCCCCGGAACGTTACCCGTCAGGGGGTAGTGGTTGGCGATCCTGTAGACGTAGCCCGCCCCGTCGACGAACAGGGAGAAGACCAGGACGCCGATGATGAGGAGGCGGATGGGCCAGCTCAGGACTAGTTGCAGCACGGCCGATCAGTCTACGGAGTGCCCGGTTACCGGTGCCGGAAAACGACGTTCAGGACCAGCGTGAGCACGATCGAAATGATGATGCTGGTCGCGATCGGGATGTAGATGGTCACCCCTCCGCTCCTGAAGGTGAGATCGCCCGGGAGGTGGAACCGTCCGAACAGCATCAGCCCTCCGCCGATCACGGCGAGCAGCACGCCAAAGACGAGGAGGAGCCTTCCGACGTCTTGCATCCGCCTTTCACCCTAAACCTGTCGGATCAGAGGAGGCGGGTCTGCTGGGGACCGGGGTCGGGCCGGGTGATGCCCAGGTGCCGGTACGCAAGCTCCGTGGCGACCCGGCCGCGGGCCGTGCGGGCCAAAAAGCCGATCTGGATGAGGTAGGGCTCGTGCACGTCCTCGATCGTCTCGCGTTCCTCGGAGAGCGAGGTCGCCATCGTGTCGAGACCCACCGGGCCGCCGTTGAACTTCTTGATCAGCGTCTCGAGGAGCTGCCTGTCCAGCGGCTCGAGCCCGAGCTCGTCGATATCGAGCATGGCGAGTGCCTGCCTCGTGGTGTCGACAGTCGCGCGCCCGTCTCCGCGGACCTGGGCGAAATCGCGGACCCGGCGCAGGAGGCGGTTGGCGATGCGCGGCGTGCCGCGCGCGCGCCGGGCGATTTCCGAAACCGCGTCCGGGTGGACCTCGATGTCGAGAATGCGCGCCGACCTGGTCACGATCTGTTCGAGCTCGGGCTTGGTGTAGAACTCGAGCCGGTACACCGCGCCGAATCGGTCTCGAAGCGGACCGCTGAGCAGTCCTTGCCGCGTGGTCGCGCCAACGCATGTGAAATGTGGGAGCGGCAGCGTGGCGGCGCTCGCCCCCACCCCTTTACCGAGCACCGCGTCGAAGCGGAAGTCCTCGAGCGCGGGGTAGAGCGACTCCTCAACGGTGCTGTTCAAGCGGTGGATCTCGTCGATGAAGAAGACGTCGCGCGTGCTCAGGTTCAGGAGGATCGAGCCGAGGGCGCCCTGGTGGTCGATTGCCGGTCCCGAGCTGACCTTGATCGCCACCCCGAGCTCGTTGGCGATGATGTGCGCGAGGGTCGTCTTGCCGAGCCCCGGCGGACCGCACAGGAGCACGTGCTCGACAGGCTCGTCGCGGCGGCGCGCCGCCTCGAGCAGGATGCCGAGGTTCTCCCGGACCTGCTCCTGGCCGACATACTCGGTGAGCAGTCGCGGTCTCAGCGTGAGGTCGAACTGGTCGTCGTCCACCCGGGCGTCGAGGATCGGCTCGCTCACTTGCGACCTAAAGCTCTTAGCGCCACGGCCAGCGCTTCCTGGGTCGAGGGCGTTCCCTTCCAGTCCACCGACTCGATGCCGGTGCGCGCCTCCTGCGACGAGAAGCCAAGGTTGCGAAGGGCCGACTCGACGGCCTTCGGCACGACGCCGTCGCCGGCCAGCGCGGCCGCGCGCGGCACGGCCTCCAGATCCGCCACGGCGTCGAGGCGCGGCTTGAGCTCGATGATCACCTTCGCGGCGGTGCGCTGACCAACGCCGCTAGCGCGCCTGATCGGCGCGGCGTCCTCGCTCACGATCGCCCGCTTCAACACCTCGAGGCTTGCGGCGCCGAGGATATTGAGCCCCACCTTCGGGCCCACCCCATCGACCTGGATCAGCATCTCGAACATGTCGAGCTCCGCGGCGGTGGCGAATCCGTAAAGAGCCAGCTGGTCTTCCCGGACGTGGGTGTGGATGTGCAGCTCGATCTCTCCACCAGGCGGCGGCAGCTGCTGGCGGGTCGAGGCCGCGACGCTGACCATGTACCCCACTCCGCCCACATCGACGACCACGAAATCGGGACCTGCGCGCCGTACGACTCCGGTGAGGTGGGCGATCACCGTGCCGCGGCTCTGGTGAAGCGCCTGCTTCGCGCGTGGCAGATGGCGATCGCGATCGCGTCTCGCGCGTGCTCGTCGAGACGGCCTTCGGGGATCTTCACCTGCGCGGCCAGCATGCGCGCGATCTGAGCCTTGTCGGCATTGCCGTAGCCCGTGAGGATCACCTTGACCTGGCTGGGCTTGTACTCGAAGACGGGAACGCCGCGCTCCTCGAGGACCGCGAGGATCGCACCGCGCGCCTGCGCCACCGCGATCGCGCTCGTGGCGTTGCGCCCCATGAACAGCTCTTCCAGCGACGCCTCGGCCGGTGGGTTCGCGTCGAGGAGCCGGCGCAGGTGCCGCGTGATCATCACCAGCCGCTCGCCGTCGCGGCCCGGCCGCGTGACGACCGTGCTGCATGCCAGCACGAGGTTGGGCTCGGAGAGCAGCGCAAAACCAGTGCTGGCGAGTCCGGGGTCGATGCCGAGGATTAACCCGCTGCTGTTGGTCGGCATCTGTCCAACAAGGTTCTACACCTGTAGTTCGCGGTGAGGACTGCGTCCTCACCGCGCGGGGTCTCCACGCGGCGATTGGCAGAGGCTTGGAAGTGGAAGGCTGGGTGACGGCCGGAGTAAATCCGGCCTAAGCGCGATGTCTCAACTGTTTTCATTCATACCTGTGCTGAAACGCGTTCTAGGACCTCTGTGGGGATGTCAAAGTTGGCGTAAACCTGCTGGACATCGTCGTCCTCCTCCAGTGACTCCATGAGCCTGAGCACCGCCGCGGCTTTGTCTTCCTCGACCGCCACAGTCTGCTTCGGCTGCATCGTGATCTCGGCGTTGTCGATCGTGACGCCGAGCTGCTCCACCGCCGCCTTGACCTTCTCGAAGTTGTTGGGCGGCGTCGAAATCTCTACCGACTTGCCGTCCACCTGGACATCGTCGGCGCCGGCCTCGATCGCTGCGAGCCCAACATCGTCAGGATCTTGCTTGCCCGCGTTCGCTGAGATGACACCCTTGCGCTCGAACATCCAGCCGACTGAGTTCGGTTCGCCGAGGTTGCCACCCAGTTTGGCAAAACGGTGCCGGATGGATGCCCCCGTGCGATTGCGGCTGTCCGTGACGGCGTCGACCATGACCGCGACTCCCGCGGGTCCATAGCCCTCGTAACGCACCTCTTCCAGCCTCTCGCCGGCAAGCTCGCCGGTCCCCCTCTTGATTGCGTTCTGGATCTTGTCAGTGGGCATGTTGATCTCGCGCGCCTTCTGCATCGCGAGGCGCAAGCGGAAGTTGCCATCGTTGTTGCCGCCACCTTCTTTCGCGGCGATGGTGATCTCACGGCTGGCACGCGTGAACGCCTGCCCCCGCTTGGCGTCGACGATGGCCTTCTTGTGCTTGATGCCGGCCCATTTCGAGTGACCGGACACTACGCAGGGACCTCTGTAGGGCAGCCGTAGAAGACTCCCGGGGTCCCCGCGAAATCGCAGATCTCGTGGGGTGGGAACATGCTTTCGCTGATTTTACTTCACCACAAACCGCATCCACCGCCGCTTGCCCACCTGAACCACGTTTCCCGGTTTGAGCGGATCGTCGCCGGTTGCCAGCTTTCCATCAATCTTGACTCCGCGCTGCTCGATTAGCCTTCTCGCCTCGCCATTGGAGGTTGCCAGTCCACTTTTGACCATGGCTTCGATCAATCGAATTGGAAAGCCGGTTTCAAATTCTGGAACCTGGTCCGGAGCTTCGTGTTTGCGGAACTTTGCTTCGAAGTCGGCCTCGGCTTGGGCCGCCGCCTCGGGGCCACGCAAACGCGTCACCAGTTGATGCGCCAGAGCAGCTTTCCCGTCCCGCGGCTTCATCGCGAGCACCGGAGCTTGCAGTTCGGGCCGAAGTCCCGAAATAAGGCGGACATATTTCTCGATCAGGTGGTCGGGGATCGACATCGTCTTGCCGTAGATCTCCTCCGGCGGCTCGTTGATCCCGATGTAGTTGCCGAGCGACTTGCTCATCTTCTGCACCCCGTCGGTGCCCTCGAGCAGCGGGAACACCGCGATGTCCTGCGGCTCCTGTCCATACGCCTTCTGGATCTCGCGCCCGAAGAGCAGGTTGAAGAGCTGATCGGTTCCGCCGATCTCTAGGTCGGCGTTGACCGCGACCGAGTCATAGGCCTGGTTGAACGGATAGAGGATCTCGTGCGCGCCAATGGGAGCGCCCGCCTTGATCCGCTCCGCAAAGTCCTCGCGCTGAAGCACCTGCTGCAGGGTTGCCTTTCCCAGCAGCCTGAGGATGTCGGCGGCGGTCATAGGAGCGAGCCATTCGGAGTTGTGCCGCACCTCCATCCTCTTGCGATCGAGCACCAGGTCGACCTGCTCAAAATAGGTTTCGGCGTTGGCCGCAACCTGCTCGGCGCTCAGCACCGGTCGCGTCTCGGAGCGGCCGCTCGGGTCGCCGATCATCGCGGTGTAGTCCCCGATGATCAGGACCACCGTGTGACCTTCGTCCTGGAAGTCGCGAAGGGTGTCGAGCACGACCAGGTGGCCCACGTGCAGGTCGGGCGCGGTCGGGTCGAGGCCAAGCTTGACCCGCAGCTTCTCGCCGCGGTCGAGGCGAGCCTGAAGGTGCTCTGCGACGTGGATCTGCACCGCCCGCTCGCGCAGGCGCTCAAAAAACTGAGAGCTCACCTGCCGCTAGGGGTTGACCGGGCCGGGACCGAAGTAGATCTGAGGGTCGGTCGGAAGCGCCGGCTCGAAGAGGCCGATGATCGGCTTGTCGATGGCTTTCACGAGTGGAACGATGACGTGCGAGCCGTTGTAGCCGTCGCGGATCCTCTGCTGCAGCGGATCCAGGGTGGATCCGCCGAACGGATTGCCCGCGGCCCCGAGTTCATAAACGCAGGCCACCACTAGAAACACGCCGGTGATCACTCCAACGATGGCGCCAAGGGTGCGGTTCAACGCGAGCGCCGGGATCTGGATCTGGCTGTGAGCGAGCTGAGTCGCGCCTTCGACGATCACGAGCACGGCGAGCACGATTCCGAAGAATCCGTAGATCCTGCCGTCGGGCGTCTCGAAGTTGGACGTTTGCTGCAGGATGCCTCCCGCCTGGAGGCCCATGTTGGTCGCGGCCAGCAGAGCGACGTAGACAGCGATGAATCCGATCAGGCGCCGAACCACGCCGGTGAAGAACCCGCCCAGGCCGTAGGCGATGATCAGCACGATCGAGACGAGATCGATCCAGGTCATTTGAGAAGCTCTCTCGAGTTGACGGGAGGCGCGATCCAGACTTGCGAGACGCTCACGCGCGGAACCTCGCCTCGTGTCGCTTTTCCAGCATCGATTTGATCTCTGTCAACACTTTGTCCACTTCGGCGTCCGTCAGGGTGCGCTCGGGGCTTCGGAAAGTCAAGGTGAAGGCGATGCTCTTGTGTCCTTCAGGAACCTGGCTGCCATGGTATTCGTCAAAGGCTCGCGCATTCTCCAGGAGATCCCCAGCTGACTCTTTGATCGCCGCCAGAAGGGAGCCTGCGGTGACATGCTCCTCGGCGACCACAGCGAGGTCGCGCTCCACCGCCGGGAATCGCGGAAGGGGCTGCGCGCGGGGGTTCCGGGAGAGCGCAAGGACCGGCTCGATGTCGATCTCGAATGCGACCAGCCGGCCCTCAACCTTCAGAGTTGCCCCGACCGTCGGATGCAGCTCCCCCAGGTAGCCGAGCTGCCGCCCGTCCAGGGTCACAGCCGCACACCGGCCGGGATGAAAGAGCTCCGCCGCGCCCCGCTGATAGGTGCAGGGTGGGGCGGACAGCGCCTCCAGGCATCCCCCCAGCACCGACTTGAGCGCGTAGAACGCCGCGCGGCCTGAATCTGCGGTGCCGCCCGCCGTGGCGACACCAGCCAGCCGCAGCGGCTCCTCCGGCTGGCTGTTCTTCTCTCCCACCCGGGCGAGGAACGCGGACGCGATCTCGTAGATGCGGACCTCGTCGCGTCCGCGATCGCGATTCAAGGCCACCGCATCGACCAGCGAAGGGAGCAGCGACGTGCGCAGCGTGTCCATGTCGTCGCTCAGGGCGTTGGACACGCGCATGGCGTGGGCGGCGACGCGCAGGGCTTCGAGCTTGCGTCCGGAGACCAGTGCCGGATTCCAGGTCTCGGTGAAGCCTGCTCCGGCCATCACCTCGCGGGCCGCGTCGAGGCGGCGGTCGATGCTGGGAACGAGCGGTGTCCACCGGTCGTGGTGCCGCCCGGGCAGAGTCGGCGGCACGCGGTCGTAGCCGAACACCCGGCCCACCTCTTCGACGAGGTCTTCGGGAATCGTCACGTCGAGTCGGAAAACGGGAGGGAGCACGTCCCACTCGCCGTCGCCCATCACCTTCACGTGGAATCCCAGGCGAATCAGGATCGCCTCGGCATCTTGAAGCGGGACATGCGCGCCCAGCACCTCGTCCACCAACCACGGCTTGAGCCTGACGCGCACGGGCTCCTGCGGACGTGGGTAAACGTCCGGCCACTCCCGGTGCACCGACCCGCCCGCGAGCTCGGCGATGAGCCCCGCGGCGCGCCTCGCTCCGGCCAGGGCGAGCTCAGGCGGCAGGCCCCGCTCGAAACGGGCAGAAGCCTCTGTGCGCAGCCCGAGGGCTCGCGCGGTCTGCCGGACGCTCGGACCGTTGAACGTGGCCGCCTCGAGCAGGACGTCGGTGGTGGCGTCAGTCACCGCGGTCTCCTCGCCCCCAATGATCCCCGCGATCGCGACCGGTCGCTTTGCGTCGGCGATCACCAGCATCCCGCTGTTCAGCTCGCGGACGATGCCGTCGAGACACAGGAGCTTCTCCCCGTCGTGCGCGCGCCGAACCTTGATCTCGGCGCCCTCGAGCCTCGCGAGGTCGAAGACGTGCAGCGGCTGGGCGTACTCGAGCAGCACGTAGTTGGTGATGTCGACGATGTTGTTGATCGGCCGCACGCCGCACGCGCGGAGCCGGCGCTGAAGCCATGCTGGGCTCGGACCGACCGTGACGCCTTTGATCACGCCACCTATGTACCTGCTGCACAGGTCCGGGTCTTCGATGTTTACCTTGACCAGCTCTCGCCCGGGTGGGTTCGCGGTGCCTGTGAACGATGGCATGAAGTCTCGCTTGAGCGGGCGGTCGAGGCCGGCCGCCAGCTCGCGGGCGACCCCAAGGTGTCCCATGCAGTCAGGCCGGTTGGAGGTGACCTCGATTTCCATGACCGCGTGATTCGGAATCACGGTGGTGAGCGGTTCGCCTGGCGTTCCGCTGTCGAGGATGAGGATGCCCGAGTGGTCATCGCCGAGGAGGAGCTCGTCGGCGGAGCACAGCATCCCGCTGGCCTTGAATCCCGCGATGTTCATGTCCTTGACCACCTTCCCGTTCGGTACCGTCGTCCCGGGCAGCGCCACCGGGACGAGCGTGCCGGGCACTGCATTCGGTGCTCCGGCGATGATCTGTTGAACCCGGCCGCCACCGAGGTCCACCTGGTGCACCCAGAGGTCGTTCCGGGACTTCGGGTGCTTCTTCTGCTCGAGGACCTTACCCACCACGATCTGCGACAGGTCGACGAGCGTCAGCGACTCGACCTCGAGGCCAAGCCGCGTCAGGACCTCCGCCGCGTCCTTGGGTGGGACGTCGGCCAGATCGACGAAATCACCGAGCCATTCGTAGCTGATCCTCATCGCGCTAGAACTGTTCCAGGAAGCGAAGGTCGGATTCGTAGAACAGCCTGATGTCGTCGATGTCGTGCTTGAGCATCGCCATGCGCTCGATGCCGAATCCCCACGCGTAGCCGTTCCACTCGGTGGGGTCTATCCCGCCGTTGCGGAGCACCTGCGGGTGGACCATCCCGCAGCCCCCCACCTCGAGCCAGCCCTTGTGACGGCAGCTCTTGCATCCCATGCCGTTGCAGATCCCGCACGTGACGTCGAACTCGAAGCTCGGCTCGGTGAAGGGGAAGTAGCTTGGGCGGACGCGCACTTTGCGCTCCCTCCCGTACAGGGACTGGATCATGTAGAGCAGGGTGCCCTTCATATCGCCGACGGTGAGACCCTTGTCGATCGCCAGTCCCTCGACCTGGCTGAAGTACGGAAGGCGCGTCGCTTCGGGAGCGTCCCGGCGGTAGCAGCGTCCCGGCGTGATGATGTAGATCGGCGGCTCTTTGATCCGCTGCATGGCACGGATCTGGACCGGCGACGTGTGTGCGCGTAGGAGCAGACCAGGCGTGAAGTAGAACGAGTCCCAGCTCTCGCGCGCGGGATGTCCTTCCGTGAGGTTGAGCGCCTCGAAGTTGTACCACTCCGTCTCCACCTCGGGACCGAGCTCGACCTGGTAGCCGAGGCTCTCCAGGACGGTTTCGATCTGGCGCCGAACCTGGGTCAGCACGTGAATGTGACCCCGGCCGAGCGGCGGCCCGGGAAAGGTGATGTCGATCGCCTCCGTCTCGACGATGTCGGCAAGCCGAGCGCCACGCAGCTCGTCGATACGGACCGCGATCGCAGCTTCGAGCTGCTGCTTGATCCCGTTGAGCTGCCGGCCGCGTTCGGCGCGCTGCTCTTTGGGCAGGGCCGGTATTTCTTTGATCAGGCTGGTGAGCGCGCCGCTGCTCCCGAACAGCGCCAGTCGCACCTGCTCGAGCTCTTTCTCGTCCGGCGCGGCGGTGATGCGCGTCCTGTAATCGTTCACGAACTGGTCGGCGTCGCCGATCATGCCGCCAGCCTCCGCTTGACTTCGAACAGGATCAGGGCGGCGGCGGCGGCCACGTTCAGCGACTCCACCCCTTCGCTGAGGTGGACCGTGATGAGCTTGAGGTCCGATCGAGACAGGCCATGCGCTTCACTTCCGAGCACGATGATGCCCGCTTTCTCGATCGGCGCGCCGGACAGCGGCTCGCCACCGGACGCGGCGGCGCCATAACCATCCAACCCCGCCAGGTCACCCCATGTCGCACGCGCAACCGTCAGCCGGAAGACGTTGCCCGCCGACGCGCGAATCGCCTTCGCGCCGAATGGATCAGCCGATCCACTGAGCACTGCCAGGGCCGGCGCTCCGGCTGCCGCCGCCGTCCGGCAGATCGCCCCCACGTTGCCCGGGTCCTGCACGCCGTCCAGCACGACCAGGGGCCAACCGTTGCGGCGGGCCGCGGCCACCGCGGCGGCGGCATCCTCCTCCTTGACCTTCGCGATTGCGATCACCCCTTGTGGTGTGACGGTCTGGCTCACGGTCCGGAAGACCCCTCGCGTAAGCGTGACGTGACGTCCGGATCGAGCTGTGAACTCATCGCCTTCTCGCACCGCCACCACGTCGAGCTCCACGCCCGCGGCCTCGGCCTCGGCGAGCACGCGCGGACCCTCCAGGAGCACAAGGCCTGGCTCGCGCCGTTGGGCGAGACGCCGGATGCGGCGGACGATCTCGTTTTCCGGGCTTGAGATCAGAAGCCGGTCAGAGGGCTTTTTTAGCAACCTCGACCAGCCGGGCAAAGGAACCGCTGTCGCGCACGGCCAGGTCAGCCAGCACTTTGCGGTCGATCTCCACTCCGGCCTGGCGAAGGCCGTGCATGAGCTTGTTGTAGGGCAGGCCCGACTGTCGCGAGGCGGCGTTGATGCGCGCGATCCAGAGCTGGCGCATCTCTCGCTTGCGACGCCTACGGTCGCGAAACGCGTACGAAAGCGCGTGAAGCACAGCCTCGTTGGCTGGGCGAAACAGCAGCTTCTTGGAGAGGCGGAACCCCTTGGCTCGATCGAGGATCGCCTTGTGGCGACGATGCGCTGGAACGCCTCGCTTGACCCGTGCCATCTCTAGAGCCCCAACGCCCGGCGCACCGTCTTGCGGTCCGCCTTGGACACCGACTGCTCGTTCTCGTAGCCGCGCTTTCGCTTCTGCGACTTGTGCTCGAGCAGGTGGCTCTTGTGCGAGCTGGCCCGCATGAGCTTGCCGGACCCGGTCACCCGGATTCGTTTGGCGATGCCCTTCTGGGTCTTGATCTTAGGCACTGGTGGTAGCCGTCTCCTTGGCCGCGGGTGCCGGCGGTGCCGCCGGTGCCGCCTGGCGGCTTGGCGCCAGGATCATAAAAAGGTTCTTGCCCTCGAGCAGCGGGGCGCGTTCCACGACGGCGAACTGCTTCGCGTCGTCCGCGACGCGGTCGAGGATCCGCCGCCCGATGTCCTGGTGGACCATCTCGCGGCCCCTGAACATGATCGTCACCTTAACTTTCTCTCCTGCTTCGAGGAACTGCTTCAAACCCTTGAACTTCGTCTGGAAATCGTGCTCCGCGACCTTCGGTCGCAGCTTCATCTCCTTCAGCTTGGTGACGTTCTGCTTGCGCCGCTGGTCCTTCTCCTTCTTGATCGTCTCGAACTTGTACCGTCCGTAGTCGATCAACCGGCAGACCGGCGGGCTGGCTTGAGGCGCCACCTCGACGAGGTCGAGTCCCTTCTCGCTTGCGATGCGCAGCGCGGCGTCCAATGAGAGCACGCCCAACTGGTTGTTCTGGTCATCGATCAGCCGCACCTCTGAGCTGCGGATCTGATCGTTGATCTTCAGCTCTTTAAACGCGATGAGACTCTACCTCGGTCAAATTCAGGGTTCTGCTATTCCTCCAAATTCGGCTAAATAAAACAAAACGGACGGCCTGAAGCCGTCCGCCACAACCGCGACCCTTTCGAGCGATGCCCTGAGGGTGAGGGTCGGTGCCCTGCTTCAGGTGCAGGATCGTACCGGAAACGTAACCCGATGCGCAAAGTGGCGTTGGCTTTAATGCTTTGATTTCCGAGCCCGTGAACGGAACGCCGCGACCCAACATGACACTCGGGGTGTTCGCTCTCGCTCTGGTGGTCGCCACCCTGGCCGGAGCTTGCAGCCTGCCCGGCTCCGGCACTGGTCGAGCGCCGTCACCCGCGGCCAGTTCGTCCCGCACGAGCTCTCCCTCTGCATCTGCTTCTCCTTCGCAGAGCCCCTCGCCGGCGCCGGTGACCGGCACGTATGGCGTGCTCGTGAGTTCCCTCAGCAGCAGCAACTACACGGTGAGCCTCGTCGGAATCGACGGCAGGGTCGTCGCGAGCGCACAGGCGAGTACTCCCAGCCCTGTGAGCTGCGCGAACGCTGCAGCCGCAATCACCCCCCTCCCGGTCAGCGCGAGCAACTCCCGCCTCTACTACATGGATGCCCTGGGAGCGGTGCGCACCCTTTCCCCCGACTCTGGAGTCACCGCCCCGGTCGTCAACCTTCCGATCGGACCATCTCGACGAAGCACTTTCGCGGTCAGTCCTGACGACGCACTGATGGCCGTGGTCGTGATCGATTTCACCTCGAGCGGAGCGACGTCGCGGCTGTACATGTACCAGCTGCAGCCCGGCGGCTCTCAAGCCTTGGTCTTCAGCCAGTCGGGCGCCTACGCGCTGTGGCCCACCGGCTGGCACGGCATCACCAGCCTCGTCGTGGCCAAGGTTCCGGCCTGCACCCAGGGCGGCGGACCGCTTTGCTGCGGACCGCAGGAGTTCCACGTCGTCGACCCGAAGACCGCCGTCCGCCGTTTCACCGTCGGCGGGCCGACCTGCGTCGTCGCGGGACCGCCGTCGCCGGCAGGCGTAGTTTGTGAAGACACGACCGCTTACGCTCAGGCAAACCTGCTCGACTGGACCGGCGCCACGGTCCATTCGTACCCGGTGTCGGGGCCGACCCCGGCCTACCTGTCTCCTGATGGCACGGTGTTCGCCGTTCCCTCGCTCGTCGCCCCAACCACGTCGGTGCTCCCGACCAACGTCACCGCGAACCTTTCCGCGTGCGGTTGGATCGACAACACCCATCTCCTCTCGGGCGGTGACGTGCAGCATCAAGCGAGCGTCGCAGACATCACCACCGGCAAGGTGGTTCCGGTCGCCACACAGGGAGATTGCGCCGGGCGGTTGCCCGGCGGACTCTAGCGTCGGCGTTCGGCGACCTCGGTCGCGACCATGCTCGCGAACGACTCCAGCGAGGTCTCAACCTCCTGGTTCGATCGGTCGCGGACGTTGACGTGCTCGGTCTCCGCCTCGCGGGCGCCGACGATCGCCATGTAGGGCACCTTGCGCGCGTGCGCGTCACGGATCTTGCGCTGCATCTTTTGCGCGCGGTCATCGACCTCGACCCGCAGTCGCAGCGAGCGCAGGCGATCGGCGACCCTGTTGGCGTACTCGTGCTGTGCGTCGGTGATCGGGATCACTATCACCTGCACCGGGTGCAGCCAGGTTGGGAATGCGCCGGCGTACTGCTCGATGAGGTACGCGGTCATCCGCTCGAACGCGCCGAACGCTCCGCGATGGATCATGACCGGCCTCTGTCGCGAGCCATCTTCCGCGACGTATTCGAGCTCGAACTTCTTGGGCAGCTGGTAGTCCACCTGCACCGTGTTGTTCGTGAACTCGCGGCGCTGAGCGTCCTTGACCTGGAAGTCGATCTTGGGCCCGTAGAAGGCCGCCTCGCCAACGCCAACCTTGTAAGGGAGGTTCAGGCTCTCGAGCGCTTCTTTGAGCGAAGCCTCGGCGCTTTCCCATTCTTCATCGGTGCCTGCCCACTTTGTTTTGACGTTATCGCGCACGGAAAGGCGGTACCAATAGTCCTCCACGCCGAGCGTGGACATGAAGTAGTTGGCCAGCTCAATCGCGCCGCGCACTTCCGCGACCACCTGATCGGGCGTGCAGAAGATGTGTGCGTCGTTCAGTGTGAACGAGCGCACGCGAACCATGCCCATGAGCTCGCCAGACTTCTCCAGCCTGTAGTTCTGACCCAGCTCGGCGATTCGTAGGGGAAGCTCGCGGTAGCTGTGAAGATCCTGGTCGTAGACCAGGATGTGGTGCGGGCAGTTCATCGGTCGAAGCTCGAGCTCTTCGCCGTCCTCAAAGCGTATGGGCGGGTACATCGTGTCGTGGAACAGCTGCCAGTGACCGCTCTTCTTGTACAGGTCCAGCTTGGCCAGGTGAGGCGTCACCACGTGGCGATAACCGCGCTTCAGCTCCTCATCGACAATCCAGCGTTCCAGCTCGCGGCGGATCGTCGTGCCGTCCGGCAGCCAGATCACCTGCCCGAGGCCGACGCGCTCGTCGAGGGCAAAGAGCTTCAGCTCCTTCCCCAGCTTCTTGTGGTCGCGCTTCTCGGCCTCCTCCATGAACTTGAGGTAGTCCTCGAGCTCCTTCGGTGTCTGCCACGCGGTCCCATAGATGCGGGTGAGCTGTGGCTTCTTCTCATCGCCGCGCCAGTAGGCGCCGGCGACGCGCAGGAGCTTGAACGCCTTCAGGTCGCGCGTCGAGCGCACGTGCGGTCCGCGGCACAGGTCGAGGAACTCGCCGGTGCGGTAGACGCTCACCTCATCGCCCTCGACCTTGTCAGCTATGAGCTCCAGCTTGTAATCCTGGCCGCGCTTGCGAAACTCCTCGATCGCTTCCGCGCGCGACAGCGTCTCGTGGACGTACGGCCGGTCTTCGTTGACGATGCGGCGCATGCGCGATTCGATGGTGCTGAGGTCTGACTCTGACACCGGTTTGCTGAACTGGAAGTCGTAGTAGAAGCCGTCCTGGACCGCCGGGCCGATACCGTACTTCGCGTCCGGGTACAGCTCCACCACGGCCGCGGCGAGAAGGTGCGCGGCCGAATGCCGCAGCACCTGCAGCGGATCGTCGGTTGCCTCGTGCTCGCCGTACTCGCTCATCGGGTCGTCCAGTATATGGACGCCTTGTACACGCTCGAATCGCCCCCCACCCAGACTCTCTCCCTGGCGGGGGAGGGGAGAGACTCTTGAACCCAACTGCGATCGTCGACGCTCTCGGTTATCCGGCGGCGGGACTCGGAATCCTCATCGAGAGCGCCGGCATTCCGTTTCCCGGCGAGATCCTTCTGGTGGCGGCCTCGGCCTGGGCGGCCGCGCGCCACCACTCGATCGTGCTGGTCATCCTCTTCGGTTTTCTCGGCGCGACCGCCGGTGGGGACATCGGCTATCTCCTTGGATTCAAGGGTGGGCGCCCCTTCGTCGAACGATTCGGAAGCATCTTCCGGATCCGCCCTGAGCATATCGCGCGCTCGGAGCTCTTCTTTGCCCGCTACGGCGACAAGGCGATCCTCGCGGCGCGCTTCGTGCTCGGTCTGCGCACCTGGGGATCGATGCTCGCCGGCATGGCCCGGATGCCGTTCTGGCGCTTCCAGCTCTTCAGCGCGCTCGGGGGCCTCGCCTGGGCAACGGCCATCGGCATCGCCGGCTACCTGCTGGGAAGCAACCTCCCGCTGCTCGAGGCGATCATTCGAGCGATTGGCCTTGGGGGTCTGGTTCTGGTGGTGCTTGCGGTCGTGGTTCTGATGGTGGCCGGACAGCGCTCCTCGAGGCCGCGATGATCACGACACCGCCCACCGCCAGCAGGATCCCGAGCCCGCCGATGACATGCGCCGTGCCGATGGTGTCGGACAGCGCGGCGGCGACGAGCACGGGCACGGCGGTGACCCCGTTGATGACCATGTAGAGCAGCGCGAAGATGCGGCCGCGGATCTCGTCGCTGGTCGACTCCATCAGGTACGTGATCGCCGGGATCATGATCGCGCCGAACTCGACGCCGAGCAGGAAGCTGAAAGCCGCCGACGTGATGCGGTTGTGGACCTGCAGGGCGGGAAAATGGGCCATCGCCTCCGGGACCGCGGCAAGCGCGAGCAGGGTGACTCCGTTGGCGAGCAGCGAGCCCGCCAGCACGCGCGTCCGATCCAGGTTGCGGAGGAACTGGCCGAGCAGCAGCGCGCTGAGAATCGCGCCTCCGGTCGCGGGCCCGAGGATCACGTAGGTGTCCTGGGCGTTGATCCCGAGCACCTTGCTGACATAGGCGGGCGCCAGCGCGAAAAGCATGAACAGCACGAGCACCGCGATGCTCACTTGGCCGAAGGCCAGCATCAGGCCGCGCGATGCGCGCAGCGCGTCGATTCCCTCCTTGATGTCGACCACCATGATGTTGAAGCGGTTGCGGCTGTCCGCGACGGGAGGTTCGGTCGTCGGTTGAAGGTGTGGGATGTCCGAGGCGAAGATCAGGGTCCCGCCGATGAGCAGCAGCACGACGGCGCACCAGTAGGGCGCGTACAGGTCGATCCTCGAGACCACCGGCGCGAGCGCTCCCCCGACGACGAGCGTCAGAACCATGGTCAGCAGCGCCATCGAGTTGGCGGTGATGAGGGCCGAGCGAGGAAGGATGGTCGGGATGACGGCCGCCTCCGCGGGACCGAAGAGCTGACCGACCGCGGAGAAGACGAGCGTGATCAGCAGCAGGTGCACGAAATCACCGCTCAGGCCGGGGACAAGCGCCGCTAGCGGGATGAGCGCCACGATGCCGGCGCGGCCGAAATTGGCCCACATCATGATCTGCTTGCGATCCATGCGATCCGCGATGACACCGGCCGGGGGCGCGAACAGGACGGCGGGGACCGTGTAGGTGAGCAGCGTGATCGCAACCGGGGTGCTGCCGCCGGAGATGTGGTACGCGAGGATGATCAGGGAGAAGAGCAGGAACTTGTCCGCGAGCTGCGCGGCGAGCTGCGCGAACCAGATGTTCCGGAAGGCGGTGTGTCGCAGGACCGATCGGAAGCCGCCAGTGCCCTCGACCGGAAACCTGATTGGCTGCTCCACCGGCGCTAGAGATTAGCCTCCAGGACTCTGAAACTCCTTATAAAGCGCTTCCCATTCCGGCAGGTTGAGCGTCTGCGGGCGTCGCTCGGGATCGATCCCGACCGCGCGAAGGCGAGCGCCGGCCGCTGTGCTGCCGATGCCACTGATCCGGCCCAACGTTCCACCGAGCTGCTTCCGGCGGCCCTGGAAGACGGCCTCCACGAAACGGAAGAACGCGCGGAGGTCGTCGACGTTGACCGCCGGCCGCTCGCGAACATCGAGCCGTACGAGCGCCGAATCCACTCGCGGCGCGGGTGTGAACGCGGCAGCGGGGATGGTGAAAAGGAGCCGGGCTTCGGCGAACACCTGGACGGCGACTGTGGCAAGGCTCGCGCCGCTCGCCGCGGTCCAGCGCTCCGCCACCTCCTTTTGCACGACCAGGGAGAGGCGTCGCGGCCTCGGTGGATCATCCAGCAGCTTGCGGATCAATGCGCCGGTGAGGTTGAAGGGGATGTTGCCCGTGACGATCTCCTGCCCGTCCGGGAAAGCCGACCGCACGTTGAATCGCAGGATGTCCGTTCGCACGACCTCGACGTTCTCGAGACCGGCCAGCGATTCTCGCAGCGCCGGTATGAGCCTCCCGTCGAGCTCGACCGCCACCACGCGGCGGCACCGCGGCGCGAGCGCCACGGTCAGGGTCCCAACGCCGGCGCCGACCTCGAGCACCTCGTCAGTCGACTCGAGCGCAGCCTGCTCGGCGACGGCATCCCGCACCCCGGGATCGGTGAGGAAGTTCTGCCCGAGCGAATGTTTCAAGTCGATGCGATGGCGGCGCAGCAGCTGGTCCAGCTGATGGGCGTCGGCCGGGTCGATCACTTCATCTTGGGAAACAGCGCGTAGGCATTCAGCTTTTCTTGTTCCGCGAGCTCGTTCAGGCTCATGCCGCGCAGCTCGGCCACAACCTCTGCGGTGTCGAGTAGGTATTCGGGCCGATTTGGTACGCCCATTCGCTTCTGGGCATTTCCGTAGGGTGAGTCCGTCTCGAGCAGCAATCGGTCGGCGGGGCATCGCCTGACGACCTCGCGAAGCGCTGTGCGGCTCGGGCGTGTGATCAACCCCGCGAAGGACAGGTGGAACCCAAGGTCGAGGAAGCGCTCCGCCCACTCCCACTCGAGGGCGAAGTAATGCATGACGCCCCGCAGCCCTCGGTGCCTGGAGATTGCGTCGGCCACCTCGGCGTCAGCACCACGGTTGTGGATCGACACGGGCAGGTCGAGCTCTAGCGCGAGGGTGAACATTTCATCGAGCCTGTCTCTCTGCGCCGCCCGGTCAGGGCCGCCGACGTGCTCGAAGTCGAGGCCGATCTCCCCAATGGCCACCACCATCTCGTCCGCCGCGAGATCCCGGAGCGCATCCACATCTGGTGCGGAGTCTTCGAGCGGGTAGTGCCCGACCCCGGCCCACACCTCCTGGAAGCGATTGGCCAGCGAGACAGCGCCACGGCTTCGTGGAAGGTCGACCCCCATCGCGATCATTCGGGTCACGCCTGCGCTGACCGCGCGCTCGACCACCTCGTTCGGCTCGCCAAGCTCCTCGAGGTGGAGGTGCGTATCTACGAAGATGCCGCTTCTCCTTCCACCACGTCGTCCAGTCGCTTGAAGAGCGCGACGGGAAGCGGCAGCTTGCGGCCGGCCGGGAGCTGTGAAGGCCGCCAGCGATCTTCGCTCGCATAGTCGCCGGTCAGGACCGAGTGAGACGCCCCTCCGTCCTCGACGACCTCGCGCACCTCCGGCTGCTCGGCGATGACGTCGTCGTAGCCGAGCATCTGGTGCAGCTTCTGCGATGAGAAGGGCAGGAAGGGCGTGAACATCGTCTTCAGGTTGTCGACGCAGCGCAGCGCGACGTAGAGCACGGTGCCGGCCCTCTCCCGGTCGGTCTTAATGGTGTGCCACGGTTGCTCCGTTCCCAGGTAGACGTTGACCTTGGCGGCCATCGCCATGGCACTCTTCAGCGCCATCTGAAAACGCGCCTGGCCGAGCTGTAGAGCGACCTGGTCCAACGCGTCCTCGATCTCCTTGATCAACTTCTGGTCCGCGTCGGTGAGCTTGTGCGGCTCGGGCACCTCTCCGAAGTTCCGGTGCGCGTTGACAAGCGTGCGGTGGACGAGGTTGCCCCACGTCGCCACCAGCTCGTCGTTGTTCCGTCTCACGAACTCCGACCACGTGAAGTCCGTGTCCTGGTTCTCGGGCCCGGCGATCATCAGGTAGTAGCGCAGCGCGTCGGGGTCGTACCGATCCAGCACGTCGCTGACATAGATGACATGGCCGCGACTGGTGGAAAGCCGCTGGCCTTCCATGTGCAGGTGCTCGCTTGCGACGATGTCGTCGGGCAGCTCGTATCTCTGATTCACGTCACTGATGCCCATGAGGATCGACGGCCACATCACCGTGTGAAAGGTGATGTTGTCCTTGCCCATCACGTAGTAGTGCCAGGAGTCCGGGTTCTGCCACCAGTCCTTCCAGGAGTCCGGCTCACCGCGCTGCACGGCCCATTCGATCGACGCCGAGAGGTAACCGATTACCGCGTCGAACCAGACGTAGATCTTCTTGTGCGGGTTGTCCTCCCAGCCCGGCAGCGGAACTGGAACCCCCCAGTCCAGGTCGCGCGTGATGGCGCGGCGTTTGAGGTTGCGCACGTACTCGAGGGAGTACTTGCGTACGTTGGGACGCCAGCTGTCGTGCTGTTCGATCCAGTCCTTGAGCTGCTCGCCGAAGGCAGGCAAGTCGAAGAAGAAATGCTCGGTCTCGCGAAACTCCACGGGTGCGTCGCTGCCGCGCTGGTGCGGATTGATCAGGTCGATCGGATCGAGCTGGTTGCCGCAGTTGTCGCACTGGTCCCCGCGTGCATCCGCGTAGCCGCAGATGGGACACGTGCCCTCGATGTAGCGGTCGGGCAGCGTGCGGCCTGAGGCAGGATCGAAAGCTCCCATCTGCTTCTCTTTGACCAGGTAGCCCTTCTCGTACAGGGTGAGGAACAGCTTCTGCGTCGTCTGGTAGTGATTGGCCGTTGTGGTGCGCGTGAAGACGTCGTAGGTCATGCCGAGGCGGCGAAGGTCCTCGACGATCAGCGCGTTGTTGCGGTCGGCGAACTCGCGCGGCGGAACGCCTTGCTTGTCGGCCTCATAGGTGATCGGCGTGCCGTGCTCATCGGTCCCGCTTGCCATCAGCACGCGCGACCCGCGGAGGCGCTCGAAGCGTGCGAGCACATCGGCGGGCACGGCGAAGCCGGCCACGTGGCCAATGTGGCGAGGGCCGTTGGCATAAGGCCACGCGGGCGCAACGAGAACCGTCCTTCTCTTATCCACCTGAGATGACAAGGGTAATCTCGCCACGAACCGGGTCGCCCAGCGCCGCCAGCACCTCGGATGCCGTGCCGCGCAGCAGCTGCTCGTGCAGCTTGGTCAGCTCGCGAGCCAGCGTGAGGTGGCGGTCGGGCATGACCTCCGCGACGATCGCAAGCGATTTCCGGATCCGGTACGGAGAATCGAACGCAACCGAAGGCCGTGGCTCGCCCGTCAGCGTTGCCAGCAGCCGCCGTATGTCGCCAGGTTTGCGCGGCAGGTAGCCGAGGAACGTGAAGCCCGGGCCGCCATAGCCCGCGGCCGAGAGAGCGGCGGTGACCGAGCTGGGCCCAGGAATCGGGACCACGGTGTGGCCCGCGGCCCAGGCCGCGGTGACCAGCGCCTGGCCGGGATCCGACAGGGTCGGCGTCCCGGCGTCGCTGACGAGTGCGACGTCGTGCAGCTCGAGCTCCGCCAGCACCCGCGGCAGGCCGCGGCGCTCGACAGGGGCGCGGTAGCTGACGAATGGTTTGCGGATGCCGTGCCGGGCGAGAAGCCTGGCCGTGACGCGCGTGTCCTCCGCGGCGATCGCCCCCACCTCACCGAGAATCCGGAGCGCGCGGGGGCTCACGTCTTCGAGATTGCCGATCGGTGTGGCAACCACATACAACCGGCTCAAGCCCGATCCAACCACTCCCCAACTCTGTTCGCGATCTCTGCCGCCGGCCCGACGAAGCGCGAGGCGGGCGGCAGGACGTCCAGGAAAGCCTTTCCGTAGTCGCGGCCCAGGATGCGGTTGTCGAGGATCACCACGGCGCCGCGGTCGGTCGTGCGCCGGATCAGGCGGCCAAAGCCCTGCTTCAGCCGCAGCGCTGCCTGCGGAAGCGCGAGCTGCGCGAACCCGTCGCGGACCTGCTCCGCCCGCGCCGCGTAGACGGGCTCAGTCGGCACCGGGAACGGAAGACGCACCATGATCACGCAGCTCAACCGTTCGCCGGGCACGTCGATGCCCTCCCAGAAGCTCGCCGTGCCGAGCAGAAGCGGCCGCTCTGCCTCCTCGAAGGCCTTCAGCACGTGGCGACGCTGGCCGTCGATTCCCTGGCCAAGGATCAGCACCTCGTCGAGGTCGACACGATGCTTCAGCGCGGTGTGGACGTCGCGCAGCTGCCGGTGTGAAGTGAACAAGACCAACGTGCGACCGCCGACGCGGCGCGCGACGGATGCAATGACCTCCTCAACCTGCTCGTCGAAAGTCTCGTGCTCGGGCGATGGAAAGTCCGCCGGCAGGCAGACCAGCGCCTGGTTGAAGAAGTCGAAGGGCGACGGCAGAATCAGCTCTTCGGTCTCGGGGCCGAGACCGACTCTCGACCGGAAATAGTCGAACGTGCCGCCCACCGCCAGTGTCGCCGACGTGAACACCGTCGAGCGACGGTCGGCGTAGACACGATCGCGCAGCAGGGAGCCGACGTTGATGGGGGCTGCGCGAAGGACAAGGTTTTCCGTGCGCGCGACCAGGGTGAACCAGTAGACGCGATTCGCGTCGGGGGTCAGCATCGCCTCGTCGACCACGCGTGCCGCGGCTTCGAGGCGCCCGCGGATGATCTCGAGCTCGCGGATGCCCTGGTCCGGCTCGGAGCCACCCAGCCAGTCCCGAACTCCGGCCACCGCTCGGCGCAGCTCGGCATCCAGCGCCGTCAGTGCGGTCACCGCGTTTTCGGCGGCGACGCTCATCGAGGGCCACGTCTCGTCTCCCTGGATTTCTTGCCGCAACGCGGGCGTGAGGCGAACCGAGTCGTCGCGACGTTCCGTTTCGGACAGCTTTGCGCCCACCCAACGCGTGGCGAGGTCGAAGAGGTTTCGGACCCTCTCGCCCGCGGCAAGGCTCATCGGTATCGCTCGGGCGAAGGTCTCATCCGAGGCACCGAGATGCGGTTGCCGTCGGAGCTCTCCCAACAATCCCTGCGACTTCTCGGCCGCCGGGGAAGCCAGACGCTCGAGGAGCGCCAGCAGTCCAGGCCCGTCGACCTCCTGTCGCAGGCCTCGGGTCGCGGCGTCTTCCAGATGGTGGGCCTCGTCGACGACGAGGTGGTCGAAGTCCGGCAGGAGCCCGCCCCCCACCTCCGCGTCCGCGAGCAGCAGCGCGTGGTTGATCACAACCAGGTTCGAAGCTTCGGCCTCAGCACGCGCCCGATGGACGTAGCAGTCCTCTTTCGTGCAGTGAATCCCTACACAGTCGAGAGGGTCTGACGCGATGTGCGACCAGAGCACCTCCTCGCGCCCGTGGAGACGGATCTCCGAACGATCGCCACTCGAGCTCGTGTGCAGCCAGAGCAGAACCTTGAGCTTGAACTTCAGCTCATCGGCGTCCTTGCATGGCTCGGCGAGGAACCGCCGCCAGCGCCGCAGCGAAACATAGTTGGACCGCCCTTTGAGAAGGCACGCTTTGAAGTCCCACGGCAGCCACTCACGGAGGCCGGGTAGGTCTTTGACCATCAGCTGCTCCTGGAGCGTGTGAGTGTTGGTCGACACGACCACACGCTCCCCGTGCCGCACGGCGCGCGCGATCGAAGGCACGAGGTAGGCAAGGCTCTTGCCGGTACCCGTGCCCGCCTCGACGACCAGGGTTCCCCCGCGAGCCTGGATCTGCGCGACGGCCAGCAGCATCTGGAGCTGAGGCTCACGGTGCTCGTAACCTGGGAGCAGGCCGGCAAGCGGCCCGTCCGGGCCTAGCAGGGCGGCCACGACCGCCGGGTCGTCCGGAGGCGTCTCGGCCGATCTGCCCCGGACTGAGTCGACCACATCGGTGGCCGGACCATCCGGGTCGGGGTTGGGTGCGGTCAGGGCGTCCGCGAAGAAACGCGCGATCGACCAGTCGTACGGCGCGACCAGGGCGAGCATCGACTCCTTCAGAGCCTCATCGAGCACCGCCGCCTCCTCGCGCAGCCTGAGCAGAAGCTGGCGGGTGGCGTCGGCGTCGTCGAGCGCGCGGTGGGGCCGGGGCTGATTGAACCCCATCTCCGTGGCCAGCAGGGGAAGGCTGTGACTTGCCGCCGAGGGCAGCAGGATGCGGGCCAGGTCCAGGGTGTCGAGGATCTCCGTGGCCGGGTCCCACAGGCCCGCCGCCGCCAGGAAATCCACATCAAGCCTGGCCCCATGGCCGACGGGCTGGCGCCCGCGCAGGAAGTCGGCCAGCTCGCGCAGGGCGGATTCGGCGCTGGCGGCGCCGCGGAGCTCCTCAGGTTTGATGCCGGTCAGCCGGAGCACGGTTTCGGGCACAGCGCGACCGGGATCCACGAGGCGCTCGAGAGTCGTCGTGACCCGCTCAGGGGTGAATGCGACCGCGCCCACCTCGATCACTCGATCTCGGGCCGGGTCGAGCCCGGTCGTCTCGAGATCAAGAGCTGCGTATTCGGGCACCTGTCTCGGGATTCTACATACGGATGTTCGAAGCGGGTGTTAAGCCGTGCGGCGGTTGCTATATTTGCGCCCGATGCAAACCGGGGCGATCGAGGCACCAAAGCGGCTGGAGGACCTTCACGTACGCCGTGACCTCGTCGCCAGCCTTCTCCTGCGGACGATCGCATTCGCGGACCAGTTGAGCGGAGCGGCGATCGAGACGCGCCTCGGACTGCCGTTCGAGACGCTGCAGCCGATCATTGAAGAGTTCCAGAAGTCCCAGCTCATGGACACGATGGGCTTCTCCAACGATCCCGGCGTCGAAGGCCGCCCCATCCCGGTGCGCATGAACTACGTCGTGTCGAGCGCGGGCCGGCAGCGCGCGGCGGAGATGTCCAATGTTCAAACCCGATACCTGGGTCCGTGCCCGATCAACTTCGACGACTACCTCCAGCTCGTGCGCTCGCAGGTCGTCGGCAAGGCCAACGTCAACGACGCGGCGCTCAAGAAGGCGCTCGGCACCCTCGAGCTGGAGCAGCACGTGATCGACCAGATCGGCGGCGCCATGGTCTCGCGTGCGTCGCTGTTCATCTTCGGCGCCCCGGGCAACGGCAAGAGCACGATCACCGAGCGCATGGCCCTGCTCATGGGCGCGCCGATCGAGATCCCTCACGCGGTCGCCGTCGGCGACGAGATCATCCGGGTGATCGACCCCGTCTACCACAAGATCGCGGAGGGCGAGCAGCCGATCGACCGGAGGCTCGTCAAGGTGGAGCGCCCGGTGGTGGTCGCCGGAGGCGAGCTCAAGCTGCAGCAGCTGGACCTCACTTATGACGGCTCCAACCGGTACTACGAAGCGCCCCTTCAGTGGAAGGCGAACGCGGGAGTGTTCGTGATCGACGACTTCGGCCGCCAGGAAGTTCCGCCCATGCGGCTCTTGAACCGCTTCATCGTGCCGATGGAGAAGAAGGTCGACTACCTCGACCTGTCAGCCTCCGGTCGCAAGATCGAGCTGCCCTTTCTGTGCCAGGTCGTGTTCTCGACCAACCTCTCCCCAACCGAGCTCGTCGACGAGGCCTTCCTCCGCCGCATGGCGTACAAGATCGGCATCGGCAACCCGTCGCCGGAGGCCTTCGGCCGCATCCTCCGATACGAGTGCGACCGCCAGGGCGTGTCGTTCGACGAGAAGGCCATCGGGTACCTGCTCAACAACCTTTACGGAAAGAAGCCGCTCCGCGGCTCCCACCCTCGTGCGCTCATCGCTCGGCTGGTCGACCTGGCCAGCTACCGGCAGGAGCCGCCCCGCCTGACCCCGCAGACCCTGAAGGAGGCGTTCGACGCCTGCTTCAACCCCGCGCTGGGCAGCCTCACCGAGGACGACTGGGCCCGACCCGCGATCGGGTAGGTATGAGAATGCCCGCCGCCCGGGCCGCGCTGGCGATCAGGCCGGCCGCGTAACCCCGGCCACCCTCTCTCGGTACGAATCCAGGTCGCTGAACAGGCCTCTCTGCTCGGGCGGCAGCAGCTCTGCGATTGCGAGCATGATCGCGTCCGAAGCCTCTTCGTGCGACACCCTCGTGCCGTCCGTGCGCTTCTGGAGTACGTAGAACGGCTTGCCGAACGTGATGGTGACCCTGGTGCGGCGCGGCCAGTGCGCTCCCTTGGGTAGGCACTCGCGCGTGCCTGTCAGCCCAACCGGAAGAACACGGCAGCCAGCCTTCTGAGCGATGAACCCGGCGCCCGGTTCGGGCTTCGCCAGCACGCCAGACTCCACCCGGGTCCCTTCTGGATAGATGACCAGCGCTTCACCGGCTTTCAGCAAGTCAAATGACCTCTTCAGCGCCACCCGATCGGCGGTGTGGCGCACCACCGGAAACGCGTGGTACGCGGTGAAGATGAACCGATGCGCCCAGTCCCGGAAGTACTCGGACTTGGCCATATTCCAGGTGTCGCTCCGCGGAACGAAGGCCGGCACCAGGGGCGGGTCCAGCGTTCCCGAGTGATTCGGGCAGATCAGCAGGGCCCCGCTGCGCGGAATGTTTTCGACCCCGACGACCTTGAACAGTCCAACCAGGTAGACGGTGGTCATCGCGCGCATCAGCGCCCGCAGGAACGCGTAGATCACTTGGTCTTTTGATTCTCGGCGATGTGCTCGAGGATCAGCTCGACAACCTGATCGACGTCCAGACGGTCGGTGTCTATCACGACGGCGTCCGGGGCTGGGCGCAGCGGGGCAACCGCGCGCTGCGTGTCGACCCGGTCGCGTTCCTCGACCTCCGTGCGCATGGCCTCTTCGTCCACGCGCTCGCCCCGCCGCTCGAACTGCGCGGCGCGACGGCGGACCTTCTCATCCAGGCTCGCGACGAGGAAGAACTTGTAGTCGGCGGCGGGAAACACCACGGTGCCGATGTCGCGACCGGCCATGACAACGCCGGAATCACCCATCCGCCTCTGCTGGGCGACCAGGGCCTGCCTCACGCCCGGGACGGCCGAGATCAATGGCAGCGCGTCAGCGTGATCGGAGTCGTAGATCCCATCCGTCAGCTCCACCCCATTCGCCCAGACCCGCTCGCCGTCGATCTTCACCTCTGTCGATTCCGCCAGACTGGTGATCGCATCTGGGTCGCGTGGATCGAGGCCGCGATCAGCCGCGATCCTTGTGATGGCGCGGTACATCAGGCCGCTGTCGACGAACGGCAGACCCATGGCGTCGGCGACCCGCTTACCGACGGCCGATTTGCCGGAAGCCACTCCACCGTCGATCGCCACGATCACTTCGGTCTCTTTACTTGGGTTTCTTCACTTCGGCCCTTTTTGGTCTCCACCGCGCGCTGGAGCGCGGAGACCTCCGCCTCGCCCAACACGCGCCATCCACCCACTTTCAACCGGCCCAGCTTCAATGGACCAAAGCCCACGCGCTGCAGCGATTGAACCTTGTGGCCGATGAAATGAAGCATGCGGCGGACCTGCCTGTGCCGGCCCTCGCGGATCACGATCCTGACCTCCGCCACTCCCGAGTCTCGGCTACCCGGCGTGATGCGAAGCACGTCGACATCCGCGGGCGCGGTCAATCCGTCATCGAGCTCCACACCTGTGCGCAAGCTCTCGATGTCCGCGGTGCTCGGGTTGCCGGCCACCAGCGCGATGTACTCCTTGCTCACCTTGTAGCCGGGGTGGGTGAGGCGATACGCGAGGTCGCCGTCGTCCGTCAACAAGAGGAGCCCTGACGTATCGGCGTCGAGGCGACCCACGGGAAACAAGCGGTGGCCGCCTTTGCCTTCGTCGCCGACGACGTCGAGCACGGTGGTCCGGAGCACCTCATCCTTGGCCGTCGTGATCACGCCGAGGGGCTTGTTCAAGACGATGTACCGGTGCCGGGTGACAGGCTTGACCGCCTTTCCGTGCACCGTGATGCGGTCGCTCTGCGGGTCGATGAACACCCCGGTGGGCGGCGGTCGCTTGCCGTTCACCCGCACCGCTCCCGACGCGATCAGCTCGTCGGCGGCGCGGCGGCTCGCCACGCCGGATCGCGCCAGGAAGCGGTTCAGGCGTTCTTCGTGAACGCTCGTCCGCTCGATGTCGCACTCGTTTCAGTCGGGTCGAGCCGCGGCTTCGGAAGGTGATCGAGCGACTCGAGACCCATCACCTGGAGGAACCTCATGGTGGTCCCGTAGAGCTTCGGCTGGCCGGGCCCTGAGCCACGCCCGACCTCGACGATCAGGTCGCGCAGCTCGAGGTTGGCGAGCACGCTGTCGCAGTTGACGCCCCGCACCTCCTCGATGCGAGACCGCGGGACCGGCTGCTGGAACGCCACGATGGCAAGTGTCTCGTAGGCCGCCGGAGAGAGCTTGCCCGAAACCTCGGGACGCACGGCGCGGCGCACCGCAGCGGCAAATTCCGGCCTCGTCGCCAGGTGGATCTCGTCATGGTGTCGCATCAGCATCACGCCGCGCCCTTCAAGCGCCTGGCGCAGCTCGTCGAGAGCATGCTCGACCGCGGTGCGATCGGAATCGGTCGCCTGCTGCAGCTCGCGTAGCTTCAGGGGCCGGTTGGAGCTGAAGAGGATCGCTTCGAGCGCCGCTGAGATGTCACTCACTCCGCCGTTTCTATCGCCTCGACATGGATGGCGCCGAACCGCTCCCTCTGACGAACTCGGACGAGGGAGCGCCGCAGCAGCTCCAGGACCGCCACGAAGGTCACGACGGCCTCGAGTCGATCCTCGGATTCCAGGATGAGCTCGACGAGCTCGATCGGCCCCCGGCGCAGCCGGTCGATGATCACGTCGAGCTTCTCCTGCAGCGTCCAGGTCCGGCCGGTCACGACCAGGGGTCGAGGAGGAATGCGTGCGAGGACGCTGTTGAAGGCGACGATCAAGAGCCCGACCTCAAGCGGCTCCTCCTGGCCGCCCGCCTCGATCTGCCGCAGCGGTGGCGGGAACGCGATGGAGTCGTTCTGTGCCCGCTCCATCAGCTCGCCGGCCATCTCCTTGTAGACGCGGTACTCCTCGAGGCGCCGGCGAACCTCTTCCTCCCAGCCGAGGAGGTCGGTCTCCTCTTCGGTGGGCGGCTCGCCTGGCAGGAGCCGGATGGATTTGATCAGCAGGAGTCGCGCGGCCATCCACAGGAACTCCGCCATCTCCTCCGGGTCGGCGACCTCGCGCGAGGCCACCTCCATCAGGTAGGCATCCGTCACCTTCGCCAGCGACACCTGGAAGATGTCGAGCTCCTCTCGTTCGACCAGCGCCAGGAGAAGCTCGAGAGGCCCTTCGAACACCTGCGTGCTTACGCCGAGGCGCGGGCCAGCAAGCGGCTGTTCCACGGTCGGTAAGGATAGGGCTCCAGGCGCCACCACAAATCGCTGCGAGAAGGCCGGATTAACTCCGGCCGTCCCCGACGTCCCTTCAGCCCACCATGCGTGGCGGGGAGAAATATTTCGAAAATCCCATCCATTAGGAGGATGAGCAATGCGATCAGTAAGTCCCATCCGGCCCGCGCCTGGCGCGTAGAAGGAACGCTTGGTTCCTTCTCATATCGTTATCGGAGATTGACCTGGTGGAACTTCTCGACGCCGGCGATGGCGCGCCAGCGGCGCATCAGGGTGGCAGGGCTTGTGGTCTGGCTCGCGTGTGCGAGCCGGGCTTCGATCTTCTTGCCCAGGACGTCCGCGACGTCGATCTCGAGCGTCGGCTGAAGGCCGCCGAAGCACCAAACCTCCGCGGTTTCGTGAGGCGGCCCCGCCTTGGGGAAGGTCAGAGAATCGCGAGCGCTCGGCCAGGCCGCGTCCAGCGCCACGCGGCCGACGACCCTGTGGTCTGGATGAAAGCGGTACGGCACGTTCGGGTCGAAGGTGAGGATCACGTCGGGCTTCGAGGTTCGGATCTCGCGCACGAGCTCCTCTCGCAGCTCGAGGCTTTCGACCAGCTCAGCGTCGGGGTGCCGGAGAAATGCCACCCGCTTCACCCCAAGCACCGCCGCGGCCAGCTCCTGCTCGCGCTCCCGGATGCGTGCCACCTTGGCACGGGACTTGCTTGGATCACGCGCCCCTTTGTCGCCTGAGGTCGCCAGCACGAAATCGACGGCCGCGCCGTGACGGATCATCAACAGGATCGCTCCCGCGCAGTAGAACTCGATGTCGTCGGGATGCGCGACGATGCAGAGCGCTCGCCTGATGCGCCGATCCTCAGGGCCGCTGAAGAGTTTCGGCATCTATTTACGCGCCTCTTCGAGCAGCTCATGCGCTCGTGCCACTGCTTTGGCCGTCACGCCGCCGCTCATCATCCGAGCGAGCTCTCGCGCGCGTTCGTCATCGGATGTCAGCTCGCGCACGGAGACCACGTTGCGCCCGTCGGGCCCAGGAGACTTCTCCACCAGCAGGTGATGATCTGCGAACGCCGCGATCTGCGCGAGGTGCGTGACCACCAGCACCTGGTGACGCGCGCCCAGGGCCTTGAGCCTGAGGCCGACCTGCACCGCAGCCTCGCCGCCGATACCCGCGTCGACCTCGTCGAACACCAGCGTCGGCAGCCGGTCCGCATCCGCTCCGACCGTCTTGATGGCGAGCATCACGCGGGCCAGCTCGCCACCTGAAGCGACTCGAGCCAGGGGCTGAAGCGGTTCGCCCGGGTTGGCCGAGAACATCATCTCCGCGCCCTCCGCGCCGGTCGGTCCGATCTCCGCTCCGGGTCTTAGATCGATCTCGAAGCGAGCACCCTCCAGGCGCAGGCCGGCCAGCTCGTGTGCGACGGCCTTCTGCATGCGGCGGGCCGCGGCCGTGCGCGCCTCCGTCAGCACTACAGCGCCCGCTTCCAGGGCGGCGCGGCGAATCTCGAGCGCAGTCTGCGCATCCGCAAGCGCGCCTTCGAGGTCCTGGGTGGCGCCGATCTGCACCTCGAGCCGGCGGAGCTCGACGGCGGCGGATTCGAGCGTGCCGCCGTACTTGCGCTTGACGCCATCGAGGACCGCGAGGCGTGACTCGATCGTCTCGAGCCGCGCCGGGTCGGTATCGAGCACCTCGCCGTAGCGCCGTAGCGCAGCGGCCGCGTCGGACGATTCCTCCGCGAGCCCTTCCAGCCGCGAGGCCTGCTCGGCCAGCCGCGGGTCGAGCTCCGCTGCGGAACGTATCGCGGCGGCGGCGCGAGCCACTGCGTCCTCGTGCAGGGCGTCGATCGCCCGCTGCCCGAGCTCAGCCAGGCGAGCCGCATGGCGTGCGGCAGCACGTTCGGCGGCGAGCTGCTCGTCTTCGCCCGGATGCGGGTCCGCCGCGCGCAGCTCCTCGAGCTGCCACCGCATGTACTCCTGCTCGCGCTTTCCGCGCGACCGAAGCTGTTCGAGGTCGCGAACCCTGTCGCCGGCGTCGACCCATGCCGCGTGCGCGGCAGCGACGGCGGCGCGCTGTTCCGCAGCACCGGCGTAACCGTCGAGCAGCTCGGTCTGCGTGGCGCTGTCGAGCAGCGCGTGGTGCTCGTGCTGCCCGTGAAGCGCGACGAGGTTGCGCCCGAGCTCGCGCAAAGCTTCAGCCGGCGCTGTGCGCCCGTCGATACGAGCCGCGCTTCGCTTGCCGAGCTCGCGCTGCAGCACGAGCACGGTCCCGTCGGATTCGAAAGCGCCTTCGACGATGGCCCGGTCGGCTCCGTGACGAACCTGGTCGGCGCCGCCGCGGGCGCCCAGGGTCAAGCTCAGCGCGTCGACGATGAGCGACTTGCCGCTTCCTGTCTCGCCGGTGAGGAGGTTGAGGCCCGGCCCGAACCGGACCCGGCACTCCGCGACGAGGGCCAGGTCGCGGACCCTGAGTTCTTTGAGCACTGCTTCCTGACTATTTCTTGGGGACGAGTGGACGGCCCCAGCCGAGCTTTTCGCCCAGCCGGCGGTAGAACTCTTCTGGCGGGCTGAAGCGAACCACCTTGAGCCGGCGGGGATGTGACCCGCATCGGACGATGTCGCCCGACGCCACCGAGCGTCCTCGGCGGCCGTCGATGCGCATCTCGGCCGGCCCGCGAAGGACGGCCAACCTGATGTCCTGCCCGGGCGGGAACACGATTGGACGCACCGTCAGGGCAAAGGGGTTCATCGGGACGAGCACCAGGTCGCGAAGGGTTGGCTCGAGGATGGGGCCGCCGCTAGCAAGCGCGTACGCCGTGGAACCCGTCGCGGTCGCGACAATCACTCCGTCGGCGTCGATCACTCCGACTGCCTGGCCGCCGACGTCGATCTCGACTCGGAGCATGCGAGCCGCGCCCGAATGGTCGACCACCACCTCGTTGAGTCCGATCGCCCGTGCCACGGTCCGCGTGCCGCGGCTGAGGGCCACCTGGAGGATGGTCCGCTCCTCGATCCGGTAGTCGCCGTCGAGGAAGCGCTTCAACCCGTCTTCGAGGTGCTCGGCTTCGACCTCGGTCAGGAAGCCCAACCGGCCAAGGTTGACACCGAGGAGTGGAATGCCTCGCGGCGCGGCGAACCTGGCGCCGGCGAGAAACGTACCGTCGCCGCCGAGCGTCACCACCAGCCCGCACCCTTTGAGACGATCGGTGACCGCTTTCGTGGGGCCATCACGATTCGATTCAAATGTCTCGACGCCGCGCTCCTTTAATGTGGCGATGGCGCTGTCGACCACCGACTGGTCAGCGCCGGGCCCACGAAGAATGCAGGCGATGCGCGCAGGCGCGAGCAGGTTCGGACTTACTGAATTCACTTTGGCGCCAGGTGAAAGAAGAATTCCTGGTTGCCTTCGGCGCCGGCCAGCTCGGAAGCCGCTTGGCCGGCGACCTCGTAGCCATTGCCTTCGCACCAGGTCCTGAACCGCTGGAGTGCAGCCTCGATCACGACCTGGTCGCGCACGATGCCTCCCTTCCCGACGTCGGCCTTGCCGACCTCGAACTGCGGCTTGAAGAGCGCCACCACCTCCCCGGCCGCAGCGGCCCGCCGCACGGCGGGCAGCACTTTCTCGAGGCTGATGAACGACAGGTCGGCGACGATCAGGCTGACCGGCTCCGGGAAGGAGTCGAGATCGCGAGCGTTCACGCGCTCGATCACCACCACGCGAGGGTCCTGGCGTAGGCGCCAGTGGATCAGGCCGCGGCCGACATCGATCGCGAACACCTTCACGGCACCGCGCCGCAGCAGCACGTCGGTGAACCCGCCAGTCGACGCGCCGATGTCGGCGCAAACTCGGCCGGCGGGATCGACCTGGAAGCGATCCAGCGCCGGGCCCAGCTTCAGAGCGCCTCGACTCGCATACCCAGGGCTCTCATCGACCGTGATGACATCGTCGTCGCGCACCGAGCGATCGGGTCGGCGCTCGGTCTCACCTGATACGCGCACCTTGCCGGCCAGGATCAGGGCCTGCGCGCGCTGCCTGGACTCGATGAGCCCGTTCTTCGTGAGCACGACGTCAAGGCGCGGCATCGCCTTCAGAGGATGAGCCCGACGCTGATGCCGAGCACGGCGCCGACCACGACCTCGACCGGTGTGTGGCCGAGCAGCTCGCGCAGCTTCTGCTCCTGCATACCGCGCATATGCACGAGGTCTTCGACCAGGCGGTTCAGGATCGCGGCCTGCCGGCCGGCCGCGCGCCGTAAACCTGCGGCGTCGTACATCACCACGAACGAGAAGATAAGGGCGATCGCGAACGCGGCGGAAGAGACGCCAGCATATTTACCGACCGCGGAGGTCATGCCCATCACGATCGCAGCGTGGCTGCTCGGCATGCCGCCGGTTTCGGCGAGAACTCGAAGGTTCAGCCTTCGCTGACGCCAGGAGGTCAGGATCACCTTGGCCGCCTGGGCGATCGCCCAGGCCACCAGCGGGGCGAGCAGAAATTTCATCCGATCACCGCGGGGTCGTTCAATGATTGAGAGATCTGGTCGGCGCGGGCTTTCAGGTCGTCGAGCCGCGATTGGGCTTCGGCGAGTATGCGAACCGCGCGCTGGTGCGCAGCCACGAGCTCCTCGAGGGGAGCCGTGCCGCTCCCGAGCTCGGCGATCGTCTTCTCGAGGGTCGCGAGCAGGTCCTCGAACCGCGCTGACTCGATCGTCCGCTCGGCGCCTGTCGTGTTCAACTCGCGTCAGGGGCCGCCGCGGCGCGGGGCGCGGTGCTCGCGGCGACCCGCCCCAGGATGCCGTTCACGAAGCGACCCGCCTCGTCCCCGGAGAAAGTTTTGGCCAGCTCGATAGATTCGTTGATCGCAGCTTTCGTCGGGACATGGCGGTCGATCGCAATCTCATACACCGCGATACGCAGGATGATGCGGTCGACCTTGGCCATCTGGCCGAGCTTCCAGTGGTCCGAAGCCTCGCTGAGGATGGAGTCGAGCTTCTCGCGATTGGCGATCACGCCCTGGACGAGCTGGAGGGCGAAGGTCGCGACGTCCGGGGTGGCCGCTCCCTCGAAGGCGTGGTAGCGCAGGACCTCCTCCGTATCGTCCTCCGCGCCCTCGAGCTGGAACAGCGTCTTGAGCGCCAGCTCCCTGGCCTGGTGCCTTTTGCCCACCTGGCGCCGGTTAGCTGGCGAAGGCGACGCTGGAAACGAAGACGTTGACCTCCCCCACTTCCAGGCCGAGCATCCGCTCCGTCGCTTCGACGACATTGGTCTGGACTGACGCCGCGACCTCCGCCAGCTTCGAGTCCGACTCCACCCTGATGAAGACCTCGAGGTGGATCGAGCGATCGGACTCGATGTGCACGCGTACGCCGCGGTGCGCGGCCTGGCGGCGGACAAAGTCGCCGAAATGCCGCGCGGCCGTCTCGTCCATGCCTTCGACGCCTTCGATCTCGCAGGCCGCAAGCGAGGCGATGCTGGCAATGACCTCGTTGGCCACGCGGACGGCGCCAAGAGAGCCGTTCTGACCCATACACCGGTGATGCTACCGCCTGGTACCACTGCCTCGCATGGCGTTAGCCCCCAGCCTGCGTGGCGAGGGCGGCCGGGTTTAGCCCGGCCGCAACTTTGTCTCAGACACTCCCAAGCATCGCCTGGCGTAACTATTTGGAAAATCCCATCCTTCAGGAAGATGAGCTATGAGAAGGAACCCTCGGTTCCTTCTCATATTTATGCGCGCTCCATGTAGGTCTGGGTGCGGGTGTCGACCCTGATCACGTCCCCGGGCTGGATGAACAGCGGGACCTGGATCGTGGCACCCGTCTCCAGCTTCGCGGGCTTGGTCCCTCCCGACACCGTGTCTCCTTTGAAACCCGGATCGGTCGAGACGACCTTGAGCTCGACGTTGATCGGCAGCTCGACGCCGATCAGCCTGTCCTGGTACCTGAGCAGGTAGGCCGGGCTCCCCTCCTTCAAGAGGGGCAGCACCGATTCAAGGAGGGATTCGTCGATCGGCACCTGGTCGTAGGTCTTCGGGTCCATGAAGTAGCGGTGAGTGCCGTCCGCGTACAGGTACGTGGCTTCGTTCTTGTCGATCCGCACCACCTTGTACTTGTCCCCACTGCGGAAGCTCTGCTCGAAGTTCGCGCCGGTGAGCAGGTTGCGAAGCTTGGCCTTGATCACCGCGCCCGCGCGCGCGAGCTTGATGTGCTCGACGGTGACGACCTGCAGGAGCTGGCCTTCCATCTCGAACATCGTCCCGTTGCGAAAGTCGCTGGTGGAGATCACTCTGTCGCCAAAAACTCCATTGCCAATTCGTAGCCTTTGAAACCCAGACCGGTGATCACGCCCCGCGCCGCGCGGGCGGTCACGCTCTTCGACCGGAACTCTTCGCGCGCGTGGATGTTGGAGATGTGGACCTCGACCGTCGGCACCTCGAGCGCCTGGAGGCAATCGTAGAGCGCCAGGGAGTAATGGGACAGCGCCGCCGGGTTGATCACGATGCCGAGCGCGCCAGGCGCTTCCTTCTGAAGAAAGTCGATGATGGCGCCCTCGTCGTTGCTCTGAAGGAGGCTCAAGGTCACACCGAGCTCGCGGGCCTTGGCACGCAACGCCTTCACCAGGTCGGCCATCGACCGCTTGCCGTAGATGTGCGGCTCGCGCTTGCCGAGCAGGTTCAGGTTGGGTCCGTTCACGACAACGATCCGCTTCATGCGAGCGCTCGCGTCACAGCACGTCGCACCAGCGGGGACGGAACCGCGTGACCGATCTCGGCACGACCAAGGCGGCGCGGCAGGACCCACGCGACCTTGCCTCTCCGCGCCTTCTTGTCGCGAGGGATCGCGGCCAGGACGCGGGCCGCATCCACGTGAGGAAGCTTTCGTGGCAAACCGTACGCGGTCAACAGCTCATCCTGGGACTCCACCAGCCGCTTGCTGCACAGGTCCATGGCAAGCGCGATCTGAGCGGCGACACGCATCCCGAAGGCGACCGAGCGCCCATGCGAGATGCGAAATCCGCTGGCCACCTCCAGGGCGTGGCCGGCCGTGTGTCCGTAGTTCAGGATCGCGCGCGGACCCTTCTCCCGCTCGTCCTTTGCGACCACGAGCGCCTTGGCCGTCACGCAGCGAAAGACCACGCTCTGGAGCATCGCTCGGTCGCCGGCGAGGAGGCGCGGACGTTCCTTTTTGAGGAGGTCGAACAGGCCGTGGTCCATGGCAACGGCGTACTTTACAACCTCGGCGAAGGCGTCCCGATAACTGGCCGTGGGCAGGGTTTCGATGCAGGCGAGGTCAGCGATGACTGCCGACGGCTGCCAGAAAGCACCGATGGCATTTTTGGACCGCGTTCCGTTGACCCCGGTCTTGCCGCCGATGCTCGAGTCGACCATCGCGAGGAGGGTGGTCGGAACGCCCACCAGGCGCACACCTCGCTGCCAGACGGCGGCTGCAAACCCGGCGAGGTCTCCCACCGTGCCGCCACCAACCGCGATCACGCATCCTCCGCGGTCGATGCGCTGGCGCTCGAGGAAGTTGAGCACCTCCTGGAGCTGGCCCATCGATTTCGACCGTTCGCCGACCGGGATCACGTGGATCGCGGTTTTCAGGCCGGCTCGCTTGATCGACTTGGAAACTTTCACCGCCCACGGCCTGACGTTGGAGTCCGTGATGATTGCCACACCGGTGGGGTCAAGCCTGGTGACAACGCCGCGCAGCTCGCGCTGGATGTTGCTGCCGATCACGACCGGGTAGCTTCCAGTCGACGAGTCGAGGATCAGGCGGACCAAAGCTTGATCACCTCGTCCGCGACCGCGTCAGCCGAGCGATCTCCGTCCACGCGATGCGCGGCCTGCTCATAGCGGGGCCGCCGCCTCTCGAAAAGGAACAGCACCTCTTCGCGGGAACGCCCTGACGCGAGCGGTCTTCCGGGCAGGGCCTGGATGCGCCGCCACATGATTTCGAAGGGAACCTCCAGGTAAACAGTGCACGCTTCGCTATCGACCAGGCGCCAGTTGCCGTCGTCGATCAGGGAGCCCCCCCCAAGCGCCACGACGGCGCCCGGCTGCAGCGCATGAGGCAGGACGCTGGTTTCCAGCGCGCGAAACACGGGCTCGCCTTCCGTCGCGAAGATCTCTGGGATGGTCTTGCCGGCCTCGTGTTCGACCATCGAATCAAGGTCGTGAAAGGGCGACTTCGTGCGCTCGGCGACGACAGCTCCCACCAGGGTCTTGCCGGAACCCATGAAGCCGACGAGCGCCAGCGGACGGCTGTTCACGAAGGACGGGTCCCCGCGAACTCACGGCGCAGCCTCGGAGTTCGTGGGGTTGTCAGACGCCGCTCGGGTTGGCCGGCATCGCAGACGGTGCCGACGCCCCACCACCCCGGCGCTTTTCCGACTGCATGAACACCTGGTCGCGAAATGCGCCGGGGTTGGGTAGGTGGTTGAGCACCTCGGCGCCCTGAGCGCCGGCTGCGTCGACCTCGACCCGGCCGTACCCCAACATGCGTCCGAAGACCGACATCCTGGTCGTGCAGTCCTGGACGCGGTCGATGGGGATGACCTTCTCCTGGCGCCCGAAAACGCCGGTTTCGATCTTGATCCGCTGATCGGTCAGGGTGTACGCGGTCGCCTGCCAGCGGATCCACACCACGATCAGCCACAGCAGGGCGAGCGCCACGACGCCCAACGTGAAATAGGTGCGGAAGTGCAGCGGCAGGTTCCACGAGTTGTAGTTGTCGAGGAGGATGGTGAAGTCTGCGATGAGGACGAGAACCACCGCAACGATTGGTAACCAGATCGATTTGATCAGAACGACCCAGTGCGGGTGGTCCTTGAGGATCAGGTTCTCTCCGGGAAGTAGGTTGCTCATGGCCGCCTATTGTCCTCTACCCAACTGAAAGAGGACGATCAGCGCTCCCGCCGCCAGGTAGGGGCCGTACGCGATCGTCCCTTTCATCGAGCGGTGCCACACGATGTAGCCGACGGAAACGACACCAGCCAGGAACACGCCGTAGAAGAGCGCCTGGACGGTGGGCAACGGGCCCAGCAGCAGTCCCATGAACAGGGCGAGCTTGACGTCGCCAAAGCCGAGCGCCTCGGCCTTGAAGATCGCCGACCCGACCAGGGCCAGGAACAGGAACAGCAACCCCGCCACCAAACCTGTGGCGATGCCGGCCCACCACGGCTGTTGAAACAGGCTGGCGATCAATGCCAGGGCCATTGCCGGGAACATCACGCGGTCGAGGATCAGGCGGTGCTCGAAGTCGAAGAAGATCACCTGCACGAGCACCAGGACGAACACGCTCCGCAGGGTGAGCAGCGGAAGCGAGACCGGCTCGGCCGCAAACAGGCCGAACAAGATGGCACTCACGATCGGAGGCCCGTAGACCTGCCATCGCTTGTGTCCCGGCTCCAGTCCCTCCAACCTCGCAAGCCGCACCGAGCCCCAGCGCATGCCCCAACCGGCGGCCGCGCCGACCACGGCCCACAGAATCACGAAGACGATCGGGCCGGCACCAAAGGTGCTACTCGCGACGGCGCCGCCGGCAAAGGGATTCATTTCGGGAGAGTTTGGCGCATGTCGTCGACGGGGGCGGATCTCCCGGTCCAGGCTTCGAAGGAGCGAGCACCCTGAGCGAGCAGGATCTCCCAGCCGTCGGCGGTTCGCAGGCCGAGGGAGCGCGCTTTGCGCACAAGGGGCGTACCTCCGGTGACGTAGACGAGGTCGACCACCGCCCCATCGCGTGGGAGCGCCGCGGGCCTGATCGGCATCTCGCCTCGCCTGCCGAGTGGCGTCGCATTGACCAGCAGGTCGGACCCTCTGACAAGGCCGTGCAGGGTTCCGTCATCCCAAGCGATGACGCGGCCCGGCACGTCGGACTCATCGGGGTGCCTGGACACGAAGGTCAGGTGGGCCCCTTCGAGGGCGACCGCCGCTGCGCGCGCGGAACCGCCAGCGCCGAAGATGACCACGTTCGCGCCGCCGGGCTCGAGTCCGACGCTGACGATCGCGTCGCGGATCGCCGCGATGTCGGTGTTCGAGCCAACCAGCCGGTCGCCGTCGCGGACGATCGTGTTGACGGCCCGCGCTTTCACCGCCTCCGCGTCGAGGGAATCCATCCGCTGCATGACCGCCTGCTTGTGGGGAATCGTGACGTTTGCTCCCGCCACGTCCTTCTCGCGCAGCCGGCTCAGCGCCTCGGGAAGATCCTCCGGTGACACGTCGAGCAGCTCGTACGTCCAGTCCAATCCCAGCGCGCGAAACGCCGCGTTGTGCATGTCGGGGCTTCGCGAGTAGGAGATTCCTTGACCGAGTAAGAAGATCCTCAGCTTCCGCTCACGCCGTACTTCTGGATGTCGCGATCGAAGTCCTGCTGGTTGGTCTCGAAATGCGTGGTCAGCTGCCGATCAGTGAAATAGAAGAGGTACTGCGTTTGTGGAGGGTTGATGCACGCGAGCAGTGCTGCCTTGCCAGGATTGCTGATCGGTCCTGGCGGGAGGCCGCCGTGCGTGCGCGTGTTGTAAGGCGAGTTGAGCCCTAGTTCGGCCGCCGTCGGTTCGGGGGTCAGCCTGCCCAGCGCGTAGAGGAGGGTGGCGTCCACGCCCAAGGTCATGTTGATCTTGAGCCGGTTGTAATAGACGCTGCATACGTTGCCGCGGTCGCTCGGCGTGGTTGCGTTCGCTTCGCGGTCGACCATGGACGCCAGGATGACGATCGACTGGATCGACTCCGCGGGTCGCGCCGGTGTGGCCTGGGCTATCTGCGCGCGCAGATCCGGCGTCAAGACGACGCCGAACTGGTCGAGCTGCTCCTTGATCAACCCGCGCACGCCCGCGGCCGGATCGACGAGGTAGGTGTCCGGGAAGAGATAACCCTCGAACGGAGCGTCGGGGTTTCCTGCCTGGGAGGGTAAGAAGTCATACGTCGCACGCAGTGCGGGGTCCTTGGCGGCCGCGATGTAATCGGCGGCGGCGCCGACGCCTTTGCTTTCGACCACCTTCGCCTGCTCTCGAATCGGGAAGCCTTCGGGGAACGTGATGGCCTGCTGGGCGGCCTTTCCATGCTGGAGCGCGTTCACGATCTGGGCCAGGGACATGTTGCGGTTGAGCACGAACACGCCGGCCTCCAGCTTCGTGCCGGAGTTCGTGAAGCGCGTGTACAGATCGAAGGCGATCGTGTTCCTGATCAGGCCCAGGTTGAACAGGTCCTGCCCGATCTGGGTCGGGGTTTCGCCTGGGTCGATGTGGAACACGATCGAGTGACTGGTCGGTGAGATGGGGGTGTTCACGTTGAGGCTCCACCAATCCAGCCCGCGCGAGGTGCCGAACCCGAGGACCGCGATCACAAGGACGATCACGAAAAGCCGCCTCACTCGACCTCGTCCGCCTCGAGCGCGGTCATCACCCGCCTGAACTCATCCCCGTCCACCGTCTCCAGGCCGCCGCCCGTTTCGCGCAGCAGGAGCACCTGCGACGGGTCGTCGACCGCCTCGACCAGGTAGTAGTGGATCTGCTGGACGTCAAAAGCGTCGTGCATCCGGAACCTGCGCTCGACCCCGGTCTCGTCGATGAGGGTGATCGATTCGGGATCGTCAGCCGGCACGTCTGGAGTCCAGGTGGCCCTGAAGGAGCAGGGTGGCCGCGACCCCGTCGAGGCTGACGCGCCGCTTTGCCCGCCGCATGCCTCCCGCGATCAGGAATCGTTCCGCCTCGGCGGTGGTTAGACGCTCATCGACCATCTCGACCGGCAGGTGAGAAGCCTGCCGAAGACCGTGTGCGAGCCGGCGAGCGGCCGCCGCTTCTGGTCCGTGCGTTCCGTCCAACCGCAGCGGCAGCCCGACGACAATCCGGCGCGCCTCCTGGGCCTGGGCGATCTCCGCGAGGCGCGAGGCGAGCGTGGCTGCCGGTTCGGCCGGGACGGTCGGCAGAGCCTGTGCGATGGTCCCGGTCGGGTCGCTCAAGGCCAGGCCGACCCTTTTCGACCCAGGGTCCACCGCCATCACGCGCATTACGGGGATGGCGCTGGCGAGGCGGCAGGAGTGGTTCCCCCCGCTGCGGCCGCGGGCACCCCCGACTGAACGATGTAGTGCAGAGAGATGCGACCGATCAGCAGTGGCATCAGGGGCAGCGACAACGGCGACTCCTTGATGGTGACCGAGCGAACCGGCAGGCGCTCGAGATAGAAGCGCGCCTGGGCGAGCGGGCGGCCGACGATCTGCGAGCGGATCTGCGCCTCGTCGAGCCGTGGGGCGACGTAGGCCGCGGCGCTTCCGACGAAGGTCATGTTGCCGCCCGAGGTGTCGTTCAGGATGCGGTACGAGACCTGGATCGGGCTTTCGGTCAGCAGCTGCTGGTCGTTCGGCACCCGCTGGGCCAGGTACGCCTGATAGGCCTTCTGCACGTCGGAATCGCTGTAGAAGTCACCCTCGCCGGTGATCGTCATCGTCCCGCTGAAGGTCGGTACCTTGTCGTTGGGCTGGTGGTCGGTCGTGTACTGCGGCGCACCATAGATCACTGTGTCGCTGAGCTTCTCGCCCGGCAAACCGGAGCCCACCAGGGTCTGCGCGATGGCCTGGTGCAGCTCCTGCTCGAGCTGCGCGCGACCGGCGTCGAAGTCCGCCTCGGTCATCTGCGGGGTGGTCGAAGGATCGGTTCCACCACCAGTGGCCTGGGGATTATTGACGTTCAAGCACGAAAAACGGTTCGCTTCGATGGTAGTGATCGTGCCGGAGCCTATATTGCCCGCTGACCCCGGCTGGACCGCGATGACGTTGATGGCTGCGCTCGCCAGGCCCCATGGAATCATCGTGTCACCAGACGTCTGAGCGAACGTGATCCCGTTCGTGTTATCCAGCCGCTGGCCTCGATAGACGTAGATGCCCGGCGCTCCGTGGCCGCTGGCGGGACAGTTGTTGCTATAGACCACCTGCCCGATCGCCGGGGCGAGCGGAACCACGATCGAACCTGTCGTCTTGAAGCCCTGCGAGCTCGACTTCGAGATCACGTTCGCACGGACGTGGATGGCCTTGCTGGCCGGCGTGGCCTGGATCTCGACGTCCTTCTGGGTGAAGGGCGCGGCCTGCGCGATGAGCGTGACCGAGGCCGACGGAACGTAGATGGCTGCCCCGAACAGTCCGACCAGCAGCAGCGTGGCCGCCGTGATGTACAGCAGGAAGCGCCCGGGCTTCAGCTCCGTCGCGGTCTTGGTCAGCAGCCTCGTGGGGGCGGCGATGCCGACGTGCGTGGTCGGCGACGTGCGCACCCGCTGCCACCAGCGCTGGACAGGCGGCGGTGGCTCTGGCTCTGAGGGGATGCCTTCGCCCAGCGCGCCGACCGCCCCGAAGACGGGGAATCCGCTTTCCGACGCCATCTTCTGAACCGCCGGGTCGTCGCATACGACCGTCACGCGTTTGCCCAGGCGAGCCGCGTAGTTGCGCAGCAGCTGGAAGTTGAAGCGGCTCTGCCCGATGCGCGAGCGCATCGGCAGAACGAGCATCGTGTCCTCGCCGTTGAAGCGGCGTAGGCGCTCGACGAGCTCGGGAATCTCTTCCTCGGTTTCAACGTAAATCGGGTTCGTTGCCATGGCGTTTACAAGTCTCCTGGGGGTCTGTTCAGACCTTTATACCGCCTAGGACCCGCCGCATGACGGTGTTGACGGTGTCGCGCTCCTCGGCTTCGGTGCGGAGAGCGTGATTCGCCAGACCCATCGGGGCGATGTCCTGCGGGCTCGACAGCTGGCCGGTCGAGTCGGTCAAGTTGCGCACATCGGGCGGCACAAGATGCCGGATCCGCGGCTCTCGCGGGAACGGCAGGCCGGCGGCCCAGTTGTTCTTGACCATCTCCAGCGTGAGCTCGGGAAGAAGGCTGCCGCCGCCACACAGGTAGATGCTCGTGGGCAGACGCTCTCCGCGCGAGAGCTCCCTGACGCTGAGCGCGAGACCCTGCAGCAGGACCTCGGCGTCGGCGCTCAACAGCTCGGACACCTGGCGATGCTGCTCGGCTGACAGCAGGCCTTCGGAGTGCCGCAGCTTGCGGGCCTCGGCCTCCTCGTAGCTCAGGCCGAACGCGAGCGCGAGGCGGCGGGTGAACGCACGGCCGCCGAGGTTGAACATCCGCGTCCCTTCAACTCCGCCATCGCGAATCAGCGCAACGTCGGTGGTGCCGCCGCCGATGTCGACGAAGATGCCGCCTTCCGCCCACGTCTCCTCGCTGGCGCATGCCCGCGCGAGCGCGTACGGCTGCGCGACCGCCGCGGCCAGCTCGAGGTCGAGCTCCCGCACGACAGTCTCGATCGCGTCGATGTGCGTCATCGGCGCGAACGTGTTGAACACGGTCACCTCGAGGTTCTTGCCGGTGAAACCGACCGGGTTCGTGACTGGGTAGCCGTCGACTCGCACGTTGGTGATGGCGGAGTGCACGAGGCGCGCTTCCAGCTGGCCGTAGCTCCGCTCCATCTCGAGCAGGTGCTGCGCTTCACGCAGAGCGCGGCGCTGAACCATCTGCAGCATCGTCGAGATCTCTCCCGACCGCACTCGCGCGTTGGAGTTCTCACGCGGGTAGGCGATCGTCGACGAGAAGCCCTTTATGAGCTCACCGGCGATGCCGACCACGACCTGGCCAGGCACCGTCTTGGCCATGTCCTCCGCAGCCTCGAGCGCTCGGTTGCAGGACTGGATCACGGACTCGAGGTCGGCGATGGCTCCGCCTGACATCGCGGCCGGCGCCTGGGGCTCACGGCCAACGCCCAGCACCTCCCCGTCGGGGCCCTCGCGCCGGACCACGAGCACCTTGATCAAATCGGTCCCGATGTCGAGCACCGTGAAGTGGCGGTAGTACTCGCTGCGCTTGCGCAGGAACTTGAACTTGCTCACTTCGCGGCGAGCTCCTGCTCCAGGCGCTTGAACGCCTCGCCGGCGGGGCCGTTCAGCTTCCCACGCGCGAGGTGCTTCTGGCCTCCGCCCGTGCCGAGAAAGCCGGCCAGGCGCGCGGCATCGTATTCGGAAGTCAGGTCCTTGGACACCTTGATCACAAACATGTCTCCGGCCACAACGGTTACGACTCCCGACTTCACCAGGTCCAGGTACCGGTCCGCGTAAGCCGCCAGCTCCTGCGGGTTCGAGGCGTTCACGGTCTCGATCACAAACGGTACTTTGCCTTGTTTGACCTGCACGCCGTCGCCACCCGTCACCCGGGCTGATCGAAGCTCCTCCGAAAGAGCCTTCACCCGACGCTCGGCTTCCTTGAGCTGAGCGCGCAGAGCCTGCGTTCGTTCCGCCAGGTGCTCCGGGCTCGCGTTGAACGAGCGCGCGAGCTCGACCATCAGGTCGTGGTCGCGGCGCACCAGGTCGTCGGCGGCCTCACCGACCACCATGTCGATTCGCCTGAGTCCTGAACCGATGCTGGATTCGGAGACGATGACCGCGGTGCCGATGTCCGCGCTGTTCGCGACGTGTGTTCCGCCACACAGCTCACAGGTCCATTCGCCAAAGCACACGACGCGAACGATGTCGCCGTACTTCTCCTCGAACAGGTGCATGGCGCCCTGCGCCACGGCTTCCTTGAGTGGCTTCTGACTCTCGTGAAACGGCAGGGCGGCGCGAACCTTTTCCATGACGCGGCGGTTGATCCGCGCCAGCTCGTCTTTAGTGATCGCCCGGTTGAGGGGAACGTCGAACGTAGTGTGATCAGGGCCGACCCAGGAGCCTTTCTGGATCACGTTCTCACCGAGGGTCTCTCGCAGCGCCTTGTGCAGCAGGTGGGTAGCCGAGTGATGACGCGCGATCTGCCCCCGTCGCGCTGTGTCCACGGCGGCCTTCGCCCCCTCCCCCACTCGCACGTCGCCGCTCACGACCGTGCCCAGGTGGGCGATCACGCCAGCGACAGGTTTCTGCGTGTCCTCGATACGAACCTGCCCGTTGGCGGTGGTGATCGTTCCGGTGTCGCCCACCTGGCCGCCGGACTCCGCATAGAAAGAAGTGCGTTCGAGGAAGACCTCGACTCCATCGCCCTCGCGTGCAACCTCAACCGGTTTGTCGTCCTTGCGCAGGGCGACCACCTTGCTGTCGGTCGTGAGCTCGGTATAGCCGGTGAACTCGGACCTGGGCAGGTCTTTGGCCAGCGCCCATCCTTGAGGCGTGCCACGTCGCGACCTCGCGCGCTGCTCTTCCATCGCCGCCCGGAAGCCGTCCTCGTCGATCTCGATCCCACGCTCGGCCGCCAGCTCGCGCGTGAGCTCCAGCGGAAAGCCGTACGTGTCATGGAGCCGAAAGGCGTCGGCTCCCGGGATCGCCTTCGGGTGCTGACCAGCGATCTTCTCGAACTGTTCCATGCCCTGCTCGAGAGTCCTGTTGAAGCGGTCGGACTCCTCTTGCACGACGTCGGCAATGCGCTTTTCGTTTTGGCGCAGCTCGGGGTAGTGGTCCTTGAACATCGACACCGCCACGCCGACTCCAGCGCTGAGCTTTGCCGTGAGTCCCATCTTTTGGCCGTGAATCGCCGCGCGGCGGATGAGACGCCGCAAGACGTAACCCCTGCCCTCGTTTGACGGAATCACACCATCCGCAATGACAAAGGTCGCCGCGCGCAGGTGGTCCGCGACGATGCGTTCTGAGAGCGTCGTCGGCCTCGGACTGGCACCTCGTACGAACTCAACCAGCGGTTCGAGGATGTCGGCCTCGAAGATGTTTGTCTTGCCCTGCAGGATGTAGCTGATCCGCTCGAGGCCCATGCCCGTGTCGATGGCCGGTCGCGTGAGCGGGACGAGGCTTCCATCGGCCACCCCGCGACGCACCGCCTCCCCCGATGTTCCTTCGATTGGGCCCCGCTGGTCGTACTGGGGGAAGACGAGGTTCCAGAACTCGGTGAAGCGATCGCAGTGGTCCGGGACGCACTCGTCCTGGCCACAACCGAACTCTTTGCCACGATCCCACCAGATCTCCGAGTCAGGTCCGCACGGTCCCGCGCCGAGACCCCACCAGTTGTCTTCGAGACGTGTCACGTGCTCCGCCGTCAGGCCTGGTTGCCTGACCCAGATGTCGTGTGCCTCGTCATCGGTTGGATGGATGGTCACCCGGAGCCGATTGATCGGCATGTCGAAGACTTCGGTGACCAGCCCCCAGGCGAGCGGTATCGCGGTTTCCTTGAAGTAGTCGCCGCTGGGGGCGAAGTTGCCCAGCATCTCGAAGAAGGTGTTGTGGCGGTCGGTCCTCCCCACCTCGTCGATGTCGCCTGTGCGGAGGCATTTCTGGCAGCTCGCCAGCCTGGGCGCAGGTGGATCGCTCAAACCCAGGTAGTACGGCTTGAGCGGCTGCATTCCGGCCGAGATGAAGAGCGTGCTCGGGTCCCCGTGCGGCACCAGCGACGCGCTGGGCAGGACCTCGTGCTCCCGGCTCGCGAAATGCTCTAGAAAACGTCTGCGGATCTCATTCCCGGTCACGGGGGTTGCCTCAGTTTAGGGGGCGAGACGCTCCAGTCGCCAAACTCCTCCTGGCCGGCGCACGTAGCGGAGGCGATCGTGGAGGCGATCCTCACGGCTCTCCCAGAACTCGATCCAGCGCGGACGCAGCGCATAACCGCCCCAATCCGCGGGCAGCGGAACGCCGCGGGGGTGCTTCTCCGCCAGCTCCATCACGGCGCGCTCGAGCACGTCGCGCGACGGGATCACCCGGCTCTGCCGCGACGCGAGGGCCGACAGCTGCGCGCCCCGCGGCCGGCTTCGGAAGTAGGCCAGCGACGCCTTGCGGTCCAGGCGAGTCACGGTCCCCGAAACCCGGACCTGGTGATGGGTTGGGAACCAGTAGAAGACGATCGCCGCGCGATTGTCTTCAGCCAGGTCGCGGCCTTTTCGGCTCTCGAAATTCGAATAGAAGAGAAAGGATCCGTCTCTGAGACCCTTGAACAGCACCATGCGGACGGACGGACCCGCAAGGCCAGAGGTTGCGAGCGCGATGGCGTCCGGCTGCGGTGCACCAGCCTCCTGCGCCTCGCGATACCTGCGGCGAAACAGGGTCAGTGGATCGCGGGGGACGTCCGACTCGAGCAACGCCATGCCTGTCGAAGCTTAGAGGCGCGGACGAAAGCCGTCGACGGATCTTCGCGCCCAGGCGGCCCACCTGGATCGCCGAATCTCTCGCCGAAAGCTTTCGCCGCGCCTCTAGGGGCTGGCGGCTTCTTCCGGCACGTACTTGCGAAGCTGCTCCAGCGCCGCGCGCTGCAGGCGCGAGACGTGCATCTGGCTGATGCCGAGGCGCCGCGCGATCTCCGATTGAGACATCTGCTCGTAGAACCGCATCGCCATGATCGACCGCTCGCGCGGGGTCAGGTGCTCCATCGCACGGTCGAGCACGTCGCGCATCTCGACGCGGTCGAGCTCGGGGTCGGGACTTCCGATCTGGTCGGCGACGGCCCTGCTGTCCTGGCCGTCGCTCGAACCGATGGGCTGGTCCAGCGAAAGCGGCACGTAAGCCGGGCCTATCTCGATCGCCTCGGTCACGTCGTCGGGCGTAACGCCGAGGCGTTCCGCCAGCTCCGCCACGGTCGGCTCTCGGCCCAGCTCGTTCTTCATCTGTTCGTTGACGCGGACCACCGACTGGTGGAGCTCCTGGAGGCGGCGCGGAAAGCGGATGGCGGTTCCCTTGTCCCGGAAGTGGCGCTTGATCTCTCCCGCCACCGTCAGTGTCGCAAACGTCGTGAACTCGAATCCAAGGTCGGGATCGAAGCGTTCGATGGCTTTGATCAGCCCGAGATAGCCGACCTGCACGATGTCGTCCAGCGGCTCGCCCCGGTTCTGGAATTTACGCGCGAGGAAATACACGAAGTCGTGGTAGGCATTGACCAGCTGCTCTCGGATGCGCTCTTTCTCGGCCGGGTCGGTGGTGTCCCGATAACGGCGATGGAGCGCACGCAGCTCTTCGCGGGGAATCCGCTGCTGTGAGGCCACTGTCTAAGTGTCGGCTTAGAGGGTCGGTTTGCGCTCAGCCGGCGAGGTACTTGACCATGCGGAAGCTGACGTGCCCGGTCTTTGGCTCGACCTGCGGACGGAAGTCGTCGACAAAGCAGCGGATCATCTCGTAGGCGAGCCGCTGCAGCTCCGGGTCGACCTCCGTGTCGTGCTTCGGCATCGGGAGGGCGTTGCCGGTCGGAATGAGGTCGACATCGACCACCAGCGCCCGATTGGTCGCGAAGTAGGTGAGCTTGAGGTCGGCCGGCGACCCGAGGTCGTTGGCCGCGGCGATGGCGCTGTCGCAAGCCTGCGTGAGCGCGATGCTCAGCTCGTCGAGATCGACGAGGCTGAAACCCAACTGGCCGCCGAGCGTCGTGGCCACCCTCTTGGCGACCGGAATGAACGCCGGCGTCGCCGGGATCTTGAGCTCAGCCAGGTTGCGCTTTGCCAATCGTGCCGTCCTCTCCCTTTAATCCTTGCCGTCCGTCTGCTGGAGCTTGCGCATTGCCGTCGCTTCCAGCTCTTCGCGCTTGCGCTTGGCGGCCGCGACTCCGTCCTGGATCGCCTTGCCGACGGGGTGATCCGGGTCGCTGACCATCTGCCGCGCCCGCTGCGCCGCGTCCTTCGCGCGCTGCACGGGTTCGCTTCCGCTCAGCTCGATCGTCTTGCTGCGCAGGGTGTCCACCTGCTCTCTGCCTGGCCCGGACGCGATGTACGCCCCGGCCGCCAGGCCGATCAGACCTCCGAGGATGAACCAGCCGAAACCGCCGCCGCCGCCACCATTGCTGTCGTCAGCCATCTCTAGCCTCCTAATACAGTCCGAACAAGGCTCTGTCCCGCCACCCGAACGCCGTGAGCTCCGGCCTTGATGCCGCGTCCGACCGCCGCAGCGCCGCCACCGGCCGTCCGCAGTCCGACGTTGACGCCGGCGGTGATGTCGTTGACGTTCCCGATCGTCTGCCGGACCTCGGGCAGCGTCTCCTTCAACTCTTCATTGGTCGTTTCCAACAGGTCCTCCACGGCTCCCAACGTCCCGCGCAGCCGAATCAGGACCGCGGCCAGGGCCAGCGCCACGATGAGAGCGGCCGCCCCGAACGCCAGCCACATGAAGCTCTGACTGTTCATGTTGTGGATACCCTTTGGTCCTTGCTCGCAAACACAACCGCAATCTTAAGTGCGAGCGCTGGGGTTGCTGGGTTTTGGTTCATTTGGCTCGGGGCTCGGACGCGGCACGAAACGCGCCAGCGGCTGCAGGAGGAGCGCGAACGCCGCCGCCGGCAGCACGTTTGCCTGTCCCAGGCGGGCTGACGGCAGGCCGATGTAATCCCACAGCTGGCCGAGGCCAAACCCGATCGCGGTCATCAGGAGGATCGGGACGTAGGCGCGCCGCCGGTAGGGTAGGAAGGCGAAGAAGAGCTGGGAGAGAATCAGGACGGCCAGGACCCCGACGATGAAGCCTGGGGGGATGAGTCTCAGAAGGTTCACGCCACGATGTCCAGGCATCCGGATTCCGCGCGTTTGGCACCAACCGTGCGCATCGAGGCCCTCTCATTCGCACGTTTGGCGCCAGCGGTGCGGAAATTCCGGCCCAAAGGTGCTCCCTCCGGGTTACGGGGGTGGGTTGTCCTGAGCGAGCTCAGGTGGGTCCCCTGCCTTGGCTTTCCAAGTCCCGTCGAAGCGGGCGTTTGGTCGCTTTCCGGACTCCGGGGTCCCTAATGCTGTCTAGTTGGGCAACGCGCACATCGCCCGCAGCCCTTCGGGAGCCACCCAATACTACGTTGGCTTCTTCGGCGGAACAACCTGGATATGCAGCTCCTCGAGCTGCTTGGGATCGATTGGACTCGGGGCGCCCAGCATCAAGTCCTGGTGGCTTTGCGTCTTCGGAAAAGCGACCACGTCCCGAATGTTTTCGGAGCCCGTGAGCACCATCATCAAGCGATCGATCCCTGGGGCGATGCCGCCATGAGGTGGGACTCCGTACTCGAAAGCCTCCAGTAGGTGCCCAAACCTCGACCTGATGGTTTCCTTGTCCATGCCCAGGATCTCGAACACTCGCTCTTGCAGCTTTGGGTCGTGGATCCTGATGCTTCCACTCGCCAGCTCGACGCCGTTCACAACACTGTCGTACGCGCGGGCACGCACTTCGAGCGGACGCTGATCTATAAGCGCCAGGTCCTCAGGCCATGGCGACGTGAACGGATGATGGCCATACGTCAATCGCCCCTCGTCGTCTTCTTCGAACAAGTACATGGGGAAGACCCACAAGGGGCGCCACTCTCCCTCGCGTATCAACTTGCGGCGTCGCGCAATCTCGCGGCGCAACAGTCCCATCACTGTTTCAGCCTTTCGTTTGCGATCGGCCACCAACAACACGAGGTCTCCCTCGCCGGCGCCCGTTGCAGATCTGATCGCTGCTAGCTCGCCTTCGGATAAATGCTTCTCCAGCGGGCCCGGAATCCAGGCCAGGCCTTTCGCCCCGGCGCCTTTGGCGATCAGCGCGAGCTCGTCGAGCTCACGCCGGCTCATGTCCTTGCCGCCCGGCACCGCAAGTGCTCGAACAACGCCCCCTTCGGCAAGCGCCGACCGCAAGATGGTGGCCCCTGTCTCGCGCAGCGCTTCGCTCACGTCCGATATCTCCAGCTCGTAGCGAAGGTCCGGTTTGTCGGTGCCGTAGCGCAGCAAGCAGTCCTGCATGTCGAGCCGCGGGAATGGCGTTGTCAGCTCGACGCCAAGAATCTCCTTCCAGACGCGGGCCCACAGGCCCTCGATGAGCGTGAAAACATCCTCCTCGGAACAGAAGGACATCTCCACGTCCAGCTGCGTGATCTCGACGACGCGGTCCGCGCGCAAGTCTTCATCCCGAAGGCATCGTGCGATCTGGTAATAGCGGCCGATTCCCGCCACCATGAGCAGCTGTTTCAACTGCTGTGGTGACTGCGGCAGCGCAAAAAAGGTTCCTGGATGAAGGCGCGAGGGAACCACGAAGTCGCGAGCACCCTCAGGTGTGCCTTTGAGCAACATCGGCGTCTCGACTTCGATGAACTCGTTGGCGTCCATATACGAATGGATGATCTTTGTCACCTTGTGACGCGTCTCGAGCATTCGGCGCATCGGCGTCCGGCGAAGATCCAGATACCGATACTTCAACCGCAGCGCCTCGTCCGCCTCGACGTCGTCTTCGATCACGAAGGGTGTCGTCTTGGCGACGGAGATCACCTCCAGCTCGGCTGCAGCGACCTCGACTTCACCGGTCGCCATCTTCGGGTTCTCCGATCCGGCAGGACGGCGACCGACCGTGCCTCTGACCCGGACGACGTACTCGGACCTGAGGTCTGAGGCGGCCGCATGCGCCCCCGGCGCGTTGGTCGGGTTGAATACCACCTGCACGGCGCCCCAGCGGTCGCGGAGGTCGATGAAGATCAGACCGCCATGGTCGCGCCGACGCGCCACCCAGCCGTAGAGCTCGAGCTGTCGCCCGACGTCAAAAGAACGAAGCGAACCGCAGTGCGGAGCGGTGAAGCCGCTCATGCCAGCTTCGCGGCAAGGTCCGCCCACGCGACCTCGACTTGCTCCCCACTAGACATCTCTTTCAGCTGGGCCATGCGTCGCTTGGCCTCTTCCTCGGTCAGC
>DATBZR010000069.1:0-4543 GCA_036513095.1 Candidatus Dormiibacterota bacterium
GACCTCACCGGCGTACCAAGACTCGAGGAGGCGCTGGCTCGAATCGGGGCGTGGTCGGAGAAGCTGCCGGCAGAGGCATGGGTGATCGGCGCCGGCTGGTACAACGACGCATGGCCGGACCACGCGTTCCCGAACCGCGCCCAGCTGGACCGGGCGGCGGGCGGGCGTCCCGCGTACCTGCGGCGTAAGGACGGGCATTCGGCCTGGGTCTCGAGCGCCGCGCTCCAGCTCGCGGGCATCGCTCGCGGCACCCAGGACCCGCCCGGGGGCGCGATCGACCGCGACAAGCGTGGCGATGCGACCGGCATCCTGCGTGAGACCGCGATGGAGATGGTGGCCGTGCGGGTCCCTCGGCCCAACGAGGCGCAGCTCGATGAAGCGATGGCAAAAGCCCTCTCCGAGCTGGCCGCACTCGGCCTGACGGGCGTCCATTCGATGGACACGGCTCGGGGATTCGGGTCCTGGCAGAGGCTCCGCGCTCGCGGCGCGTTGCCGTTGCGCATCACCTACAACCTTCCGCTCGCCGACCTGACGCACGCGGAACGCATGGGCGTGCGATCCGGCTGGGGAGACGAGTGGATTCGGATCTGGGGCGTGAAAGCGTTCCTGGACGGGTCGCTGGGCAGCCGCACGGCGGAGATGCTGGACGGCTCGGGCACGGCGAGGCTCCCGCAGGCGGATCTCGTCGACCTGGTCGCGAGGTGCGCTCGCGCCGGGCTCAACGTGTGCCTGCACGCCATCGGCGACGGTGCGGTCCGGCGGGCGCTCGACGCGCTGGCTCCACATCGCGGTGCCTGGCGCGGCTGGCGTCCGCGAATCGAGCACGCGCAAAGCGTCAGTCCCAGAGACATGAAGCGGTTCGCGCGATTCGGTGTGATCGCCTCCATGCAGCCCATCCACGCAGTCGCGGACCGGGAGCTGGTGGACCGCTTCTGGCCCAAGCTGGCAGGCCAGTCGTACGCGTGGGGCGCGCTGGAGCGCGCGGGCGCGCGGCTTGCCTTCGGCTCAGATGCGCCCGTGGAGGTGGCGGACCCTCTGGCCGGAATCGAGGCCGCGACCGGGTGGCGGCGCAAGACCCGCTGGATTCCCGAGCTCGCCGTGTCGCGAACCACGGCGCTTCGCGCCTACACGTCGGGCGCCGCGTACGCGGTCGGGATGGAGCGCGAAGCCGGCACGCTGCGACCGGGAAAGTTGTGCGACATCACAGTCGTGGACGAGGGCCGCGTGGTCGCGACCGTGGTCGGCGGGCGGGTCAGCTTTTTGCGAAAGCCTCCCGGAGCTTCGCGGCGGTCTGCGTCAAAGCCTCGTTGACGACCTTGACGTCGCCGAGGACGGGCATGAAGTTCGTGTCGCCGTTCCAGCGCGGGACCACGTGAAGGTGCACGTGCGTGGGAATTCCCGCGCCCGCGGCGTGACCCATGTTCGCGCCAACGTTGAAACCCTCGGGATTCATGGCGCCGCGCAAAACGCCGATGGTGCGGCGGAGCGCACGCATCATGACTGCGGTCTGCTCATCGTCGAGATCCTCGAGTCCCGGTACGTGAGCCATCGGAGCCACCAGCGCGTGGCCGGGGTTGTACGGGAACTTGTTCAGCATCACGATCGCCCCTTCAGGGCGCCAGACCACGAGCTCTGCGTCGGGATCGTCGGGGTGCTCGATGACGCGGCAGAACAGGCAGCCGGGCCGCGGCTCGCCGGCGATGTACTCCATGCGCCACGGCGCCCACAGTCGCTCCATTGATCTACGTCCTCTTCTTGCTCATGGTCACGGCCGTCTGGGGCTGGACTTTCGTCCTGGTCAAAGACGCACTCACACACTACCCGACCCTGCCGTTTCTCCAGCTCCGCTTCATCCTGGCGTTCCTCGTCATGGCCGCGCTGGTCCACCGGTTGCCGGCGCGTCGAGAGGTGCGGGTCGGCCTGATCGCGGGCGCGGTCCTCGCGGCGGGCTATCTCGCCCAGACCGTTGGGCTGACGATGACAAGCCCCGGCAACTCAGGTCTGATCACCGGGCTGTTCGTGGTTTTCACCCCGCTGATCGACCGCATCTTCGGCGTGCGCTTGCGTTGGTACACGCTCGTGGCGGTCGCCGCCGCCCTGGGCGGCACGGTGCTGCTGGTGGGTGGGCCGTCCGGGTTCGGGCTCGGTGACATTCTGACCGTCGCCTGCGCGTTCCTCTACGCGCTGCACATCGTGCTGCTGAGCCGCTGGTCGCCGGGCCTGCGCTCGGCGCCGCTCGCCATGATGCAGATGGGCAGCGGAGCGGTGATCTTCAGCGCCGGCGGATCGTGGTCGCTTGCGCTCCCGAGCACCGATGTGTGGATCGCGATCGCGGTCACCGGGGTGTTCGCGTCGGCGCTCGCCTTCTACATCCAGACCTGGGCGCAGCAGCACCTCAGCGCGAGCCGCACCGCCCTCATCCTGACCACCGAGCCGGCGTGGGCCGTCGTCGCGGCGGTCGTGTTGGCCGGCCAACGATTTGGCCTGCTCCAGGCGTTGGGCGCCGGGCTGATGCTGGTCGCGATCGTGGGTCATGAACTCGCGCATCTAAAATTCAAACCCCATGGAGACAAGGTCAAGGCGTAGCGGCTACGTGCCGCAGGAGATCGAGCCCAAGTGGCAGAAGGTGTGGGCCGAGCGCGCGGTGATGAAAGCCGACGACGCGTCGCCTAAACCGAAGTTCTACAACCTCGTGATGTTCCCCTACCCGTCGGGGCCCCTCCACATGGGTCACATGCGGAACTACGTGATCGGCGATCTCCTGTCGCGCTTCAAGCGCATGCAGGGTTTCGAGGTCCTCAACCCGATGGGATGGGACGCCTTCGGCCTACCGGCGGAAAACGACGCCATCAAGCGCGGCGGCGGCGTGCATCCGGAGGTCTGGACGCGCGGAAACATCACGATCGCCAAGCGTCAGCTCGGGATCATGGGCGTGCTGTACGACTGGGACCGGGAGGTCACGACCTGCGACCCGTCGTACTACCGCTGGACCCAGGAGCTGTTCTTGCTTTTCCTCGAACGCGGGCTGGCGTATCGCACGATGTCGCCGGTCAACTGGTGCCCCGTCGACAAGACCGTGCTCGCCAACGAGCAGGTGATCAATGGCCGCTGCTGGCGGCATCCCGACGTCGAGGTCGAGAAGCGCGACCTCGAGCAGTGGTTCCTGCGCATCACCGAGTACGCGGACCGGCTGCTCGACGACCTGTCTGGGCTGGACCACTGGCCCGAGAGGGTGCGCGTCATGCAGGCGAACTGGATCGGGCGCAGCCACGGAGTCGAGGTCGAGTTCATCATCGACGGACATCCCGGCGAGTCGATGCGGATCTATACGACCCGGCCGGACACGCTGTTCGGGGTCACCTTCATGGTCCTCGCGCCGGAGCACGCGCTGGTGGAGAAGCTGACGGTCGAGTCGCGTCGCGTGGCGGTGAGGGAAGTTGTCGAGACTGCGCGAAAGGAGCGTGAGATCGACCGGATGTCGAGCGAGGTCAAGAGGCTCGGCGCGTTTACCGGGGCGTACGCGATCAACCCGCTCAACGGCGAGAAGGTGCCGACCTGGGTTGGCGACTATGTGCTCATCACTTACGGGACCGGCGCGATCATGGCCGTCCCCGGTCACGACCAGCGCGACTTCGATTTCGCGCGCCAATTCGACCTGCCGATACGCGAGGTGATCGCGCCGTCGGGCCGGTCCCAGGGCGATCTGGAGAGCGCGTACACGGGACCCGGCCTGATGGTCAACAGCGGGCAGTTCGACGGCCTGGAGAGCAAGGCGGGCTTCGACCGGCTGGCGGAGTTCATCGAGAAGAAAGGGATCGGCAAGCGTTCGGTCAAGTACAGGCTGCGCGACTGGCTGATCTCGCGACAGCGGTATTGGGGCTGCCCGATCCCGGTGGTGCACTGCGAGGTCGACGGCATCGTCGCGGTGCCGCGCTCCGAGCTTCCGGTCCTGCTGCCAAGCGAGTACAAGCCGCTGGGCGACAACCCCGATTTCTGGCGCACCAAGTGTCCGAAATGCGGACGCGACGCGCGCCGCGAAACCGACACGATGGACACGTTCATCGATTCGTCCTGGTACTTCCTGCGCTACACGTCCGCGCACGACAACAAGCAGCCCTTCGACCCTGAGCTGGCAAACCACTGGATGGCCGTGGACCAGTACACGGGCGGGATCGAGCACGCGATCCTGCACCTGCTCTACTCGCGCTTCTTCCAAAAGGTCCTGCACGACGCGGGACGGATCGACGCGACCGAGCCTTTCGCTCGGATGTTCACCCAGGGGATGATCCGGCGCGGCGGCCAGGTGATGTCGAAGTCGAGGGGCAACGGCGTGGCGCCTGACGATCTCGTGGAGCGAGACGGGGCGGACGCCGCGCGGGTCTATGAGATGTTCATCGGGCCGCCCGACGAGGATTGCGAATGGTCGGACGCGGCGATCGCAGGCCCGGTGCGATTCCTGCAGCACGTCTGGCGGCTGGTCGAATCGCCGGATTCCTTTCCTGTTGTGGGCGGAACGCATGCTTCGGCGGACGTGCTGCGACGG
>DATBZR010000070.1:0-16603 GCA_036513095.1 Candidatus Dormiibacterota bacterium
AGACCGGCACCGGCGGAAGCAGCGGAGCGCAGTACCTGCGCTCGACCCTCGGCAAGCGGTTCTTTCCCGACCTGTGGGAGGTGCGCTCGCAGCTTTGAAGGAAGGTTTCTCCGGCGAGCGCGACGAGCACCACATGAAGAAGACGCGCGTCGAGAATCCACGCGTCACGTGTGGCACGTGCAGGATGTTCGACGGCACCGCGTGGTGCCGTCACTGGAACTTCCACACCACGGCGGAATCCCCGCCGTGCCGTTTCTACAAACGAATGGCGGACGCTAGAGCGTAATTACTCGCGCACCCGCGCCAGGTTGACATGGGTGCGGCGCCGGGTTCCCGGGGTCGCGCGGGAAAGCGGCCTAGTTCAGCCTCTCGAGGATCATCGCCATCCCCTGCCCGCCGCCCACGCACATCGTCTCCAGGCCGTAGGTCTTGTCTCTTTCCCTCAGGCCATTCAGCAGCGTGCACAGGATGCGCGCGCCGGTCATGCCGAACGGATGACCCAGTGCGATCGCGCCGCCGTGCGGGTTCAGCTTGTCGCTGAACGGATCGACGCCGATTCCGCGCGCTGAAGGGATCACCTGCGCGGCGAAGGCTTCGTTGATCTCGACGATGTCGATGTCGTCGATGGTCATCTTGGCGCGCTTGAGCGCCTGCTTCGAGGCCTGGATCGGCCCGAGGCCCATGAACTCCGGCTCGAGCGCCGTCAGACCGGTTGAGACTACCCGTGCGAGCGGCTTGAGCCCGAGCTCCTTCGCCTTGCGAGCGGACATCACGACCACCGCGGCGGCGCCGTCATTCAACGGGCACGAGTTGCCGGCGGTCACAGTCCCGTCCTCGCGGAAGACGGGCTTGAGGGTGGCGAGGACCTCGACGGTCGTTCCAGGACGCGGCCCATCGTCCTTGCTGAATGTCTCGCCGTTCGGCAGCGGCACCGCGATGATCTCGCGGTCGAAGAATCCGTTCTCCCGCGCCTTGACGGCCGCGTTCTGGCTCTTCACCGCGTAGCGGTCCTGCTCTTCGCGGCTGATCTTCTCGCGGCGCGCAACGTTCTCCGCCGTGTTGCCCATCGCGATGTACACGTCGGGATATTCGTCGGCGTTGCCAGGCACCAGGCGGGGGTTGAAGGTGTCGGGTGCGTCGGGGTATGCACTCCCATAACGAGAGACACACTCGACTCCGACAGAGAGGAAGACGTCCCCCTCGCCCGCCTCGATCGCGTGCGTCGCGATGCGCGTGGTCATCAGCGAGGAGGAGCAGTACCGGTTCACGGTCACGCCGGGGACGTCGAGCCGCGATAGGATCGAGACGACCCGGCCGATGTTGTGGCCCTGCTCTCCGCCGGGCAGGCCGCAGCCGCAGATGAGGTCTTCGATGTCCGCGCGGTCGAGCTCTGGGACCATGTCGAGCACCTTGTTGACGACGTGGGCGGCCAGGTCGTCGGGTCGCACGTCGACGAGCGATCCCTTGCGCGCCCTACCGATCGGAGAACGGCCCAAAGCAACGATCACGGCTTCATTCATGGCTTGAAATATAGCCCGGTCCGGAACGCCGCTATTTCGAGGCGCGCCCTTCGAGCAGAACGAAAACCCAAAAGCCCCCGTACAGAAGGCCGACGAGCCCAAATGCGGTCGCAGCGCCCACCCCGGCCCAGCTGATCAGGGCCAGGATCAGGAAGAGCGCCGGCAGCCACAGGGCTCCGGCCAGCTCGCGCCGGCCAAGCGTCCGGTGGCGTTTGGCCTCGAGGATCAGCTCTCGAGGGAGGCGTTCCTCAGCGTCGAGGGGAGCAAAGATCGAATACATGCTCCGCCGATCCAGGCTCCGAAGCTCGCGCTCCTCGGTGACGTGCCGGGTCATTTGGGTCCGCTCCTAGTTTGCCACCAAGAGGCGCCTCTACGACCGGATCAAGAGGGTTTCTCGGGTGAAGAGACGCAGCGCGGCGAACCAGCAGATCAGGCCGGTCGTGACGAGGCTCGCCGTTGTGACGCCGAGCGCGGGCCAGGCGATCGAGTTGTGCACGATCGCGTCGCGCAGGACGAGCACGGCGTTGAGGATCGGTATCAGGTAATAGGCCAGGTTTGGGTTGAAGTCCGGGATGAACAGGACGATCGATGCGGGGAAGATGGTGATGAAGTACAGCGGCGTGGAGTAGGCCTGGCCTTGCCGGAAGTTCTTGGCCAGCGTCCCGAGCGCCAGGGTGACGGAGCTGAAAGAACCCGCGAGCAGGATCGCGAGCCACACCATGACCGCCGCGGCCAGCGGACTCAGGCTGACGTGCGTTCCGAGAAGCGGTATCTGAGACAGGGCCAGCAGCATCGAGCCGATGGCGGCGATAGCCGAGACGAGGCTGATCACGCTGACAGCCAGGATCTTTCCGAGCAGGATCCGGCTCCGAGGTGTCGGCGTCAGCAGCAAGCTCTCCAGCGTCTTCCTCTCGCGTTCGCCGGCCGACGCGTCGATCGCGGCCGACAGCCCTCCCGTCAGCACCATCGTGATGAGGATGTAGGGCAGGAAAAAGCTGAGGAACGCGTTTCCCGCCGCCTTTACCGGCGAGCTGAGCGGGTGCGCAATGACCGGGAGCGGGTTGAGGAGCCCCGGGTCGATGCCTTTCTGCTGGAGTGCGGCGGCAGCCTTGGTGGCATTGAACTGGCCGAGGACAGTTTGCAAGCGAGCGTCCGCGAACTGAGCGCTCTGCCGGGTCGGGTCGTACCACTCGTCGATCTCGGCAGGCTGGAAAGCGACCCCCAGGTCCACCTGCTGCCTGGCCGCAGCCGCGGGGTCGGCGACCGGCTCGAGTTTCAGGCCGGTCGCGGTCATCAGGATGGCGAGGCCGTTCGGGATCGTGCCGGTATAGCCGACCGTGTAGGTCTGCGTGGCGGTCTTGGTGGAAACCTGAGAGATCGCGACCAGGACCGTCGGCGTCGCGAGCGCTGCGAGCCCGATCGCGATCAGGGTGCGGCGGTCGCGCAGGATCTCGCGCATCTCTTTGCGAAAGACGATCGCGAGTGTATTCATCGCTTCTCGACGAGCTCCAGGAATGCGTCTTCCAGGTCGCGATGTGCGCCCCTGACCTCCGCGGTCCGGCCGGTCGCGACAACGGTGCCTTCGTGCAGGATGGTGACGCGGTCGCAAAGCCGTTCGGCGTCGTGAAGGACGTGCGTGGAGAAGATCACGCACTTACCGCGGTCGCGCGACTCGACCATGAAGTTGCGGATCTCGCGCGACGCGAGCACATCGAGGTTGGATGTCGGCTCGTCGAACATCAGCACCGCGGGGTCGTGGACGATCGCCCGAGCGATCGCGACCTTCTGTTTCTGTCCCGAGGACAGGCTTTCGGCGCGCTGGTTCGCGAACGAAACCATGTCGAGCCGTTCCAGGACCACGTCCACCCTCCGCCTGATCTCACCGTCGAGCACGCCGCTGAGCTCGGCGAAATATGTGATGTTCTCGCGCGCTGAAAGGCGCGGATACACACCGATGTCGGCGGTGACGACCCCAACCCTGCGACGCACTTGTTCCGGTGCGGACCGCGTGTCGAAGCCGAGCACCTCGACGGAGCCGGCGTCCGGCGTCAGCAGGGTACAGATGGTCCGGAGCGTGGTCGTCTTGCCCGCGCCATTGGGCCCCAGCAACCCGAAGATCTCACCTGACGCGGCCTCCAGCGAGATGCCGCGGAGGACCTTGTTCTTGCCGAGCGTCTTCTCCAGGCGGTCGATTTTGACCGCCGCCGGGCTCACCTGGGTTTCGTCGTGCGAGCCTTGGTCGCCTTCGGCGTGGGGGTTGCCGGTGTGGCCTTCGTCGCAGCGGAGCGCTTGGCCGGCTTGGGTTTGGCCTCCGCCACGACCTCGGCCTCGGCCTCGACGGGCGCCGCCTCACCGGCGGGCGCCTCCGCGGCCGCCACGCCCATGGTGCTTGACAGCGTTCGGTGGCAGGTCTCGCACGTGATCACCGTGCGGACGAGCGTCCCCAGGTGATGCTCCTCATGCCGAAGGTTGCGCACCCGGTCGCAGAAAGAGCAGTAGCCGGTCTCGACGGTGACCTCGACGTGGCCCGGTCTTTTGTTCATGTGCTGTCTAAGGTAAGCTCTCGCGAGGTTCGGGTTCCTTTAAGTCTGGTACAGAGATACCGGGAAGGAGGTTTTTTAATGGCCATCGGGAGTCGCCTGCGGCACGTGATCGAAAGCCAGCAGTTCTCGCGCACACTCCTCGAAGACCTCTTCGCTAGATCGGATGAGATCAAGCGCGAGCCCCACCGTTTCACAGGTCGCCTCTACGGCCAGGTCATGGCGGCACTGTTCTATGAGCCCTCGACCCGAACGCGCCTGTCGTTCGAGGCGGCGATGCTGCGCCTCGGCGGACAGACGATGGGCACCGACAACGCCCGCGAGTTCTCGTCGGCGGCCAAGGGCGAAACCCTGGAGGACACGATCCGCATCGTCAGCGGTTACGCCGACGTCATCGTGGTGCGGCACAACGAGGAGGGCGCGGCCAAGAGGGCGGCCGCGGTCAGCTCGGTGCCCATCATCAACGCGGGGGATGGTCCCGGCCAGCATCCGACTCAGGCCCTGCTCGACATCTACACGATCAAGGACGAGCTGAACCGAGTGGACGGAATCAAGGTCGCCATGGTCGGTGATCTTGCGAACGGCCGAACCGTTCGCTCCCTGACCTACCTCCTGAGCAAATTCAAGGAGATCCAGCTCTGGTTCGTTGCGCCCCCCATGGTCCGCATGCGAAGCGACCTGAAGGCGCACCTCGACGAGCACCATGTTCCCTGGGTGGAAACCGAGGACCTGGAGTCGGTTCTGCCTGAGGTCGACGTGGTCTACATGACCCGCATCCAGAAGGAGCGGTTCGCCGACCCGGCCGACTACGCGAAGGTGAACGGCGTTTACCGGATCGACAAGCGCTCGCTCGGCCTCATGCGCAAGTACGCGATCGTGATGCACCCACTGCCCCGCGTCGACGAGATCGACCCGGAGGTGGACGCCGACCCCCGAGCGGCGTACTTCCGGCAGGCGCGCAACGGGCTGCACGTCCGCATGGCTCTCCTCGACCGGCTGTTGGCATGAGCGTCAAACAAGGAAGGGCCGGGCGCGCGCAGGGCGCGTCAAAACTAAAAGCTACGGTGATGGACGCCGACCAGATCCGCCGGTCGCTCTCACGCGTCGCACACGAGATCGTGGAACGGAACCGGGGAACCGAAGACATCGTGCTCGTCGGCGTCGTAAGCAAAGGAGACGTCCTGGCCCGACGCCTCTCTGTGATCCTGACCGAGCTGGAACGCGTACGGGTACCTGTCGGCCGGCTCGACGTGTCCGAGCATCGCGACGATCGCCACCTGCGGGAGCCGTCACATCGGGCAACCTCCGAGATGCCGCCCATCGACGGCAAGGTCGTCGTCCTCGTCGACGACGTGATCCATCACGGCCGGACCGCGCGGGCGGCGATGGACGCGCTGATGGACTTCGGACGCCCGCGAGCCATCCAGCTGGCCGTGCTCGTCGACCGAGGACATCGCGAGCTTCCGATCAGGCCCGACTACGTGGGAAAGAACGTTCCCACGTCTGACGCGGAGCGGATCGAGGTGCTCGTGGCCGAAGACGATGGCATCGACCAGGCGGTGATCGTTGCCGGCTAACGGCGGGCGCAGGCCCGGCGCCCTTACACGAAGGCGTTTTGCCGCGCTCGTGCTCGAGGACGGCCGCGCCTTCGTCGGCGTCGCGTTGGGCGCCGATGTCGTGGGTGAGGGAGAGGTCGTCTTCAACACCGCCATGACGGGCTACCAGGAGGTCCTCACCGACCCGTCCTATGCCGGCCAGATGGTCTGCATGACCTACCCGCTGCAGGGAAATTACGGGGTGCGCGACGCGGACGCGGAGTCGTCACGCCCCTGGGCTCGGGCGCTCATCGTGCGGTGGGCCTGTCCGGTCCCAAGCCACCATTCGAGCGAGGGTTCGCTCGACGAATACCTCAGGCGATGGAATGTGCCGGCGATCACCGAGATCGACACGAGGGCGCTAACGCGCCACCTGCGCACGCATGGAGCGCTGCGCGCTGTCCTGACACATGAGTCGAAGTCACCAAGCCAGGCGCGTCTTGAGGAGCTGGCCGAGGCCGCGCGGCGGGTGACGCCGCTGTCCGAGCAGGACCTGGTGGCTCAAGCGTCCCGGACCTCGACCGAGGAGTGGCTCGAAGCGCTGCCGGTCGAATTGCGCCGCGGAGGGCATGCCGACGGCTCTGGCCTTTCCATCGCCGTGGTCGATTACGGCGTCAAGAGCAACATCCTTCGCTCGCTGCGCGAACGTGGATGCCGGGTCGTCGTGCTTCCCCACAGCGCGACCTGGGCTGACATCGAGGCCACCGGCGCCGGCGGCCTGGTCCTGGCGAACGGACCCGGCGATCCGGCGGTGCTCGATGGACCCGTGGAGCTGGCCCGGCAGGCGCTGGGCCGGATCCCGATCTTCGGCATCTGCCTCGGGCACCAGATCCTGGGTCGCGCCGCGGGCGCAACCACTTCGCGCCTGCCGTTCGGCCACCACGGCGCGAACCACCCGGTCAAAGACCTCGAGACAGGCAGGGTGCACATCACGAGCCAGAACCACGAGTTCCAGGTGGACGCCGCTTCGATCCCGGTGGGGGACTTCTTCGTGTCGCAACGCAATCTCAACGACGGATCGGTCGAAGGGCTGAGCCATAAGACCCTGCCGGTCTTCAGCGTGCAGTACCACCCCGAAGGCTGCCCTGGACCACAGGACAACCAGCACCTGTACGACCGGTTCGTCGACATGGTCGCCCATTGGGCGCAGCCCGCTAAACAAGTCGGCCGCCCCCTCCTGCGGGCGGTCGGCGGCGCGGCGCAGCCTGAGAAGCCTCGCAAGGTACTGATCCTCGGCTCGGGGCCGATCGTGATCGGCCAGGCCGCCGAGTTCGACTACGCGGGGACCCAGGCCTGCAAGGCCCTGCGCGAGGAGGGAATCGCGACGGTCCTGGTGAACTCCAACCCGGCGACGATCATGACGGACGAGGAGGTCGCCGACCGCGTCTACCTGGAGCCGCTGACCGTCGAGTCGGTCGAGCGGGTGATAGCGCGAGAGCGGCCGGATGCTTTGCTGCCGACTCTTGGAGGTCAGACCGCCTTGAACCTCGCGACGGAGCTGGCCGCCGCCGGCGTGCTTGATCGCTACCAGGTGCGGCTGCTCGGCGCGGGCATCGAGACGATTCGCAAGGCGGAGGACCGCCAGGCCTTCAAGGACATGCTCGAGGGAATCGGCGAGCCGGTGCCCGTGTCGCGCGTGTGCGAGTCGCTTGACGATGTCCTCACGTTCGCCACCGAAGTTGGTTTGCCGCTTGTGATCCGCCCCGCTTACACGCTGGGCGGCACCGGAGGCGGGTTTGTCACGAACGAGGCGGACCTGGAGCGGGTCGCGACCGGCGGCCTCAATGCTTCACCGATCCACCAGGTCCTCATCGAGCGCTCGCTATGGGGATGGAAGGAGATCGAGTACGAGGTGATGCGCGACGCAGCCGACACGTGCATCACCGTCTGCAACATGGAGAACCTCGACCCGATGGGCGTGCACACCGGCGATTCCATCGTGGTCGCGCCGGCCCAGACGCTGTCCGACCGCGACCACCAGATGCTGCGTTCCTCAGCGATCCGCATCATCCGCGCGCTCGGCATTGAAGGGGGTTGCAACGTGCAGTTCGCCCTGGATCCGAAGAGCTCGACCTACTACGTGATCGAGGTCAACCCGCGTGTCAGCCGTTCGTCCGCGCTGGCGTCCAAGGCGACCGGATATCCGATCGCGCGCGTGGCGGCCAAGGTCGCCGTGGGCCGGCGCCTCGAGGAGATTCGCAACGAGGTCACCGGCCGCACGTTCGCCGCGTTCGAGCCGGCCCTGGACTACTGCGTCGTCAAGATCCCTCGCTGGCCCTTCGACAAATTCCCCGCGGGTGACCGACGCCTCGGCACGCAGATGGCGTCGACGGGCGAGGTGATGGCGATCGAGAGGACTTTCGAGGCGGCCCTCAACAAGGCGATGCGCTCGCTCGAGCAGAAGCCGCCCGCCATTGCGGAGCTGGGCCCCGAGACGATCGACCAGCCCAACGACCGAAGGTTGTTCGCCCTGCTCAACGCCCTGAGGAACGGGGCGAGCGTCCAATCGCTCGCGGAGAGGAGCGGAATCGATCGCTGGTTCATCGACCGCATGGCGAACCTCACGCGCCTCGAGGTCGAGGGCTCCCTGCTCGAGCTGAGGCGCGCGGGATTCTCGGACGCGATGATCGCCGGGCTTCGGGGCGAGAAGGTGGAGAGCGCCGCGCCGACCTACAAGCTGGTGGACACGTGCGCGGCGGAGTTCGAAGCCGCTACCCCTTACTACTACTCGTGTTGGGAAGAGGAGAGTGAGAGCAAACCTGTTGACGCGCGCAGCGCGTTGGTCATCGGCTCGGGCCCGATTCGGATCGGCCAGGGCATCGAGTTCGATTACTGCTCGGTCCACGCGGCGTGGTCGCTGCGCGAGGCAGGCGTCCGCGCCGTGCTCGTCAACTCGAATCCGGAGACCGTCTCGACGGACTTCGACACTTCCGACCGCCTGTACTTCGACCCGCTCGACCTCGACGGTGCGCTGCACGTCGCGCAGGCCGAGCGCGTGGACGGCGCCCTGGTCCAGTTCGGCGGCCAGACGGCGATCAACCTCGCGGAGTCGCTGAACGAGCGCGGCGTCCCGATCATGGGATCCACCGTCGAGGCGATCGACCTGGCCGAGGATCGGCGCGCCTTCGCCGCGGCGCTCGACGCGATCGGCATCCCGCAGCCGGTCGGCGGGACCACGACCACGGTCGAGGACGCGGTCGCGATCGCGGAGCGGGCCGGCTACCCGGTTCTCGTTCGCCCCTCGTATGTGCTCGGCGGCCGCGCGATGGAGATCGTGCGCAACCGCGACGAGCTGCGGCGCTACATGTTCTGGGCCATCGGCGCCATGCCGCGCGGCACGGTGCTGGTCGACAAGTACCTACAGGGCACCGAGGTCGAGGTTGACGCGATCACCGACGGCGAGACCGTGGTCATCCCCGGAGTCATGCAGCACGTTGAACGGGCGGGCGTGCACTCGGGCGACTCCTATGCGGTGTACCCGGCCCAGAGCCTCGAGCCGACCGAGCTCGACCACGTGGTCGAGTACACCGTGAAGATCGCGCGGCACCTGCGCTTACGCGGAATGGTGAACGTGCAATACGTCGTACACCGCGGCCATGTCTACGTGCTCGAGGTCAACCCACGCTCGTCGCGAACCGTGCCCTTCCTCTCGAAGGTGACCGGGGTCCCAATGGTCAAGCTCGCGACTCGCGTGATGCTCGGTGAGAGGCTCGCGGACATGGGCTGGGCGACCGGGCTGGTCCCCCCGCGAGACCTGGTCGCGGTCAAGGCGCCGGTCTTTTCGATGAACAAGCTCCCGGCGGTCGACTCCTACCTCGGCCCCGAGATGAAATCGACGGGTGAGGCGATCGGCATCGCGCGCACCTTGAACGAGGCTCTCAGGAAAGCCTTTGCCGCGTCGGGCATGCAGATCGAACGGGGCGGCACAGCCCTGCTGACCATCGCCGATGTCGACAAGGCGGAGCTGTTACCCATCGTCTCGCGCCTGGTCCAGATGGGCTGGTCGCTCGTTGCGACCGATGGCACCGCGCGAGCGCTTCGCCATGCGGGATTCTCGCCCAAGGTCGTGGCGAAGATCGGCGAGCCGGGGCCGACCGTGGTCGACGTCATCACGCAGGGCCAGGTCGACCTCGTCATCAACACGATGTCGAACATCTACGCCGAGCCCGGTGAGGTCGGCGGCCCCGTCTTCAAGGACGGCTTCGAGATCCGGCGCGCCGCGGTCGAGCGCCGTATCCCGTGCCTGACGTCGCTCGACACGGCAACCGCGCTGCTCGAGTCCGCCGTCGCCGCACCGAGTGACATGGAGGTGCGGACCATCGAGGAGTGGAGGGAAGGTGTACCTGCTTGAGGCGCGAATAACGGGCAAGCGGCTGGTCGCGCGCGACATGTACGTCATCACGATGCACGCGCCGCAGATCGCCTCTTCGGTGCTGCCGGGTCAGTTCGTGAACATCGGCTGGTCACCAGGTCCGCTGCTTCGCCGCCCGTTCTCCGTCTATCGCGTGGACGGCGAGCGACTCGAGATCGTGTTGAAGGCGGTGGGTGTCGGGACGGCGCAGCTGCTCTCGATGTCCCAGGGCGACCGTGTCAGCTGCCTCGGGCCGCTTGGACACGGATTCGAAATCGGCGATGGGCCCCGTACGGCCGTCCTGCTCAGCGGCGGGTTGGGAGTCGCGTCGATGACTCTTGCGGCCAGGCGAGCCGCTGCTCTGGGCATCAGGGTGACCTGGGTCCACGGTGCGCGGAGCAGCGAGGACCTGTGCTCCGAATCCGACGGGGACGAGCTCATCTGGGCGACGGACGACGGCTCGAAGGGGGTCAAGGGCACCGCCGTGGCGGCCGCACCGGACGCGGACCTCGTCCTCGCCTGCGGACCCAACCGGATGCTTGCGGCTGTCGCGGCGCGGTGGCCGGATGCGCAGGTCGCTGTCGAGACCTACATGGGCTGCGGCACGGGCGTGTGCCTGGGGTGCGCCGTCCCCCTCGTCCGCGGAGGTTACGACCGTGCCTGCAAGGAGGGACCTGTCTACCGGGCGGGAGACGTCGACTGGGCGTCGCTGCCGTCCCACCTGTCCTACGCCGTGACCGCAGCACACCAGAAATGACACCGGACATGTCGGTGACTGTCGGAGCGATGGCGCTGCGCGGTCCGGTGCTGGCGGCATCCGGGACGTTCGGCTACGGGACCGAGGTGCCGCTGCTCGAGCGACGCGCTCTGGGCGGGATGGTATCGAAAGGCATCTTTCTGCGGCCGCGCGCGGGCACGCCACCGCCGCGAATCGCCGAGACACCCAGTGGGATGCTCAACGCGATCGGGCTCCAGGGCCCAGGAGTCGAAGCTCTCATCCGCGATTACGCGCCGCAGTGGGCGGAGTGGGACTTCCCTGTTTTCGTCAACGTCAACGGCGAGTCGGCGGCCGAATACGGAGAGCTGGTGGCCCGGCTCGACGGCGTGCCCGGGGTCGCCGGCTTCGAGATCAACATCTCCTGCCCTAACGTCGAATCGGGCGGCCTCTACTTCGGCAACGACCCTCGCGCGGCGGCGGCGGTGACGGAAGCCGTCCGCAAGCGGACCCGCCTGCCGGTCTGGGTGAAGCTCACGCCGATGGTCACGGACATCGGCGTCATCGCGCGCGCGGTCGAGGCGGCCGGCGCCGACGCGCTGTGCGCGATCAACACGTTCGTGGGCATGTCGATCGATCTCAACGCCTACAGGCCTCGGCTCAGCTTCCGGACGGGAGGGCTTTCGGGCCCGGCTATTCGCCCGCTCGCGGTGCACCTCGCGCACCAGGCCGCGCGCGCGGTGCGGATCCCTGTGATCGGCGTCGGCGGGATCTCTCGAGCGGAGGACGCGCTCGAGTTCCTGGTGGCCGGCTGTAGCGCGGTGCAGGTCGGCACCGCCACCTTCGTCAACCCGAACGCCATCGCCGACGTGCACGATGGCATTGCGGCTTTCCTTGAAGCGAAAGGCTTCAGCTCGCCGGCCGACCTTCCCCGCTTTCTCCCCCGGGACTGAAGCCCGGAGGCATGGCAAAGACCTCGGGCCGCAGGATCCTGATCCCGAGGATGACCGTGCCCGCGATGACGGCGCCGATCGCCATCGCCCACGGCGCGCCAAGCAGCGTTGCGAGCGCGCCCGCCTGCGTGCTGCCCAAAGGCCCGACGCCGATGAGAGCCTGCGCATAGAGGGACATCACCCGTCCGCGCAGGTGGTCTGGCGTGATGGTCTGGATCCGGTTGTTGGCCGTCGCGACGAATGAGATCTGGCAGTAGCCCGCGACGAACAGGGTCGCCATAGAAAGCACGAAGGCGCGCGAGATCGAGAACTCGAGCAGCGCGACGACCCAGATCATCGCCATCCAGAACTGGCGTCTCGGATCGGCGCCCAGCGTCGGAGAGAAGGCGAGCGTGAGCGCTCCGACGAGCGCGCCCAATCCCATCGAGGCCAGTAGAAAGCCGAAGCCGTGCGCCCCCACATGCAGCACCTGGTCGGCGAACAGGGGGATGAGCGTCAGGCGATTCATCGCGAACAGCGAGAAGACCGCCACCACGATGAGCAGCATCCCGACCACCGGCTCTCGCCGCGCGTAGGCGGCGCCCTCTGCGATCCGCGTGAGGAACGGCTGTTCATGATGCTGGGCCACCAAGTGCGGCAGGTCACGCATCAGAAGGAGGGCGACTATCGCGGCGAGGTAGCTGACCGAGTTCGCGAGAAAGCAGATCGGCACGCCCACCGCCGCGATGACCAGGCCCGCGATCGCGGGGCCGATCACGGCCGATGCGTTGAAGACTGACGAGTTGAGCGCGATCGCGTTCATGAGGTCCTGCCGCCCGACCATCTCGATGACGAATGCCTGGCGGGCGGGGACGTCGAACATGTTGATTGCGCCGGTGGCGAACGCCGCGACGATCACCATCCAGTACTGGGCATGGCCCGTCGCGCTGACGGCAAACAGCACGAACGAAGGAACGGTGAAAAGCGACTGCGTGACCAGCAATACGTTTCTCTTGCGTTCGCGATCGGCGACAAGTCCTCCAAACGGTCCGCCGAGGAGGACCGGCGTGAACTGCGCGGCCAGGACGAGGCCCACGAGGAGGCCGCTGTGGGTGAGCTCGAGCGCCAGCCAGGGCATGGCCACGCTCTGCATCCACGTCCCGACCGTCGAGATGATCTGGCCGGTCAGAAAGAGCCGGTAGTTTCTGTGCCGCAGGGCCCCGAGCATTCGATATGGAACCAGGTCCGGCACTCGTGGGATCATCGCAGGGTGGGCAAGATTCACGAGGCGATCGACATCGAGGCGCCGGCGTCACGCGTGTGGGCGGTGGTCCAGGAAGACGTAGAACATTCCCCCAGGTGGTCGTCGTACCTCGCCAAGGCCGAGAAGCTCGACGATGGACCGCCCGGCAAGGGCACGCGCTACCGCTACCAGCTCGACCTTCCGGGAGGGTTCAAAGAGACGATCGAGGTGGAGCAGACCGTCTATACGAAGCCGAAGCGATGTGCCGGCAAATTCATCCGGGGTGCACTGAAAGGCACGTGGGCGTACACGTATACAGAGAAAAAGGACGGCACGACCCACATCCTCTATGAGATGGACTACGAGCTGGGCGGGCTGCTGCGTTTCACGGGCGGCCTGCTGAACAAGCAGTACGCCGAAGGGATCCAGCGGACGATGGCCACGCTGAAGAAATATGTCGAGTCAGGAAAGGGACCCAAGGCGAAGCCCTAGGCGCGACTCAATCGAGCTGGGCTTCCGCCTCGATCTCGACTTTCCAGCGCCCGTCCAGCAAGCCCTTGACCACGACCATCGTCGAAGCGGGGGCCGCTGCGCCGAACGCCTCGCCGTGCGCCCGACCGACCGCTTCGGCGAACGCGCTGTCGGTCAGGAACATTCGGGTCCTGACGACCTGGTCAGGCGACGCCCCCGCCTCGCGGATCGCGGCGATGATGATCTCGAAGCAGCGCCTGGCCTGGACGTAAGGATCCGGGTCGACGGTTCCGTCGGGCCAGATCGGCGCCGTCCCCGAGACCAGGACGCGGTTGCCCGCGCGAACAGCGCGACTGAAACCAATCGTCTTTTCGAATGGCGATCCCGACCGGATCCGCCGCCGCTCCTCAGTCAGGGAGGCGCCTAGGGTCGCTTGAAGGGCAGGAGCTCGAGCTGCTCGAAGCGGTCCTGGACCGCGACCCGCAGCTCGTTGGACAGCGCGTTCAACCGCTCCTGCGAAGCGCCGTCCACGGCGAGGGCTCGTACCCTCCGCAGCGCCGTCTGCATGGCGTAGAGGCCGGCCGGCTCGTTGCCGGCCATCTTCGCCGACGCGGTGCGGAGCTCCTTCGACAGCTCATCCTGGCCGTGCGTGCGCAGCCAGTTGGCCAGCCGCGCGCCGGCCACCAGAACACGCTGGGTCTTCGGGTTCAAGCCTGGTGGCACCATTTCGCGCTGCCGGTTTTGAAAGACCGAGGGGACGGTCGCGGGCCGGCGCAGCGATCGAATGCGCGTGATCGTGCCCTTGAGGTTCGGGCCGAGCAAGACGAGGATGCCGGCCAGCACAAGGAGGCTGACCACAAACCCCACGAGGACTTCCAGCATCTCCTCCTAGGGTACGCTTGAAAGGCGCCGCTGTTGTCATGCAATCGCGGGTCTCCGCGAACTCACAGCGAAGCCTCAGCTTTCGCAGGTTAGATGGAGGTAGGGGTACGAGCAAGACTTCGCCCGTGGCGGTCATCACCGGGGCTTCCTCAGGAATCGGCGCAGCGACCGCGGTCGCCCTTGGGCGAAAGGGCTTTCAGATTGTCGTCGGTGCGCGGCGAGTGGATCGCCTCAAGCGGGTGGCCGGCGAGGAAGGCGTCGCGCTGGCGCTAGATGTCACCGACAAGAAGAGCATCGATGCGTTCGTGCGGGAGATTTCAAAGAAATTCGGCCGCATCGACGTGCTGGTCAATAACGCAGGCGGCGCCCTCGGGCTCGCTCCGATCGAAAAATCCGTCGACGAGGACTGGATCGGTATGTGGAAGGTCAACGTGCTCGGGCTGATGTGGATGACCAGAGCCTGCCTGCCTCTCCTGCGCAAGGCCAAGCACGGCCACATCGTCAACATCGGATCGATCGCGGGATTCGAGACCTACAAAGGGGGAGCGGGCTACACCGCCGCCAAGCATGCGGTGCGGGCGATCACGCGCACGCTGCGGCTCGAGTTGAATGGAGAGCCGGTCCGCGTGACCGAGATCGACCCGGGCCTGGTCGAGACCGAGTTCAGCCTCGTCCGCTTCCACGGAGACCGCAAGGCGGCGAGGGCGGTCTATGACGGCTTGAAGCCTCTCTCCGCCGAAGACATCGCCGACTGCGTCGTCTTCGCGGTCACGCGCCCGCCGCACGTGGACATTGACGAGATCGTGGTTCGCCCGGTGGCCCAGGCCACTGCCTGGATGGTTGCCCGGAAGACCACGAAGGGTCGGATCTAAGGGCTATATCCGCATGGCCGGTAGGCCTGGCTTCGCCAGGCCGCCTAACCCGCATTCATGAATCTCGCCTGCTCGTGGTGAGGAGTGACGTTTAGGTAAGTCCCTACCGCACACCGGAAGGAGAGCAGCGCCTGCGGCGGAGCCGCACGCGCGATGCGATCAGTAAGTCCCATCCTGCCCGCGCCTGGCGCGCAGAGGAAACCATCCCGGGTTTCCTCTCATTATTCGTAGTAATTCTGGGCGAACTCGATCCAGCCAGAGTCGGGGCAGCCGCTCGACGTTTGCGCGTGCGTGCAGTGCACGCCCACCTTGGGTCCCGGGTCGATGTAGAGCTGGCCGTGGATTATGAGCACATCTCCAGCGTGGGCGGGAACCGATGGCGCGAGGGTCGTGTTGTGGTCGATCTCGAGTATGTCGCCAGCGGGGTCTTTGACCTGGAATCGCTCGTGGCCGCCTGACTCGACAGGGTCGCTTATGATCGTCGCGTCGAACGTCACCTCGGCGCCGCTCGTGCCGTTGACGATGTCCTGGTGAAGGCCCTGGTCGTCCGGCGTCTCCCGTCCGCCGCAGGCCAGCAACGCGAGGGTGACCGCCAGCGTGAGGCAGATCCGCCTCACTTGCCGAAAACCTGCTCGAGCGCGATGCGGCCCTCGTAGAGAGCCTTGCCGAGGATGACCGCCTGCGCACCTGCGGATGTCACCTTGGCGATGTCCTCGAGCGACGAAACGCCACCCGAGTACTGGACGGGAAGACCGGTCATCGAGCGGGCTCTGGCCAGCGTGACGAGATCAGGTCCCGAGAGGGTGCCGTCCCTGTCGATGCACGTCAGGATCACGCCCGCCAGGGGCAGTCGATCCCATCGCGACAGGAGCGACCCCATCATGACGGGCTCGGTCTCGGTCCAACCGCTCACCGCCGCCTTCTCGTCGCGCACATCGAGTGCCGTCAGGATGCGTGCCGGATGCTTGCGAGCGCATCTCTCGAGCAGACGCGGGTCACGCACCGCCGCCGTGCCCATGACGACACCATGAGCGCCCGCGCCGAGCCAGGCGTCCACCGCGTCGGCGGATCGGATTCCGCCGGCCACCTGGATCTTGAGCTCATGTCTCTGCACGATCGATTCGATCACGGCCCTGTTGTCGCCGGTGCCGCGCGCGGCGTCCAGGTCGACCACGTGCAGGTGCATGGCGCCTGCCCGCGCAAACTCGTCCACCACGTCGAGGGGATCGTCCGAATACACCGTCGGATTCCGGTAATCGCCTTTGACCAGGCGGACGGCCTTACCGCCGAAAAGATCGATCGCCGGGATGACCACCATGGTGCTGATTACGCCGGCTAGGACCTAGCGATAGTTGGTGAATTGAAGGGGCACCGGAATGTCTTCCGCCTCGCGCAGCGCCTTGATCACGAGCTGGAGAGCGTCCTTGTCCTTGCCGACCACCCGCAGCTGGTCGCCCTGGATGCGCACCTGGACTTTGGGCG
>DATBZR010000071.1:0-54580 GCA_036513095.1 Candidatus Dormiibacterota bacterium
GACATTGGCGACCATCCCGGAATGGGGCTTCAAGCCTTTCCTCAAGGAGCACCCCGAGGTTGCCTACCGGCTGCTCCAGGTCCTGAGCCAGCGCATCCGCCAGGCCGAAAGCGACAGGTAGCCCCTGGCTCCTCTGGAGCACAGGATCTCGTGGAACTGCTCACGAGTTAGAGGCGGGCGCCCATCTCCAAGTCGACAGTTCGGCCGGCGAGACGAGCAACCGAAGCTAGCGATTCGATCGGACCAGCAGGGCGACGAACAGAGCAATGAACACGAGGACCGTTGTGCCTCCGGTGATCCACCGAGTCCGCCTCGGGTGCTCGAGAATGCTGTAGGAGATCAATGTTCCTCGCGAGACTGAGCCTGGAAAGCGCCGCGCCAGATCATTTGGAGCGAGAGGCTCCTCCCACGATCCTTCCAATGCCAGGCCGGTCCGGCGGCTGAACTCCGCAAGCCCTTCGTCGGAGAGCGCGTCGGCAGAGTCCAGACGAAGGATCGATCGGCCGGAGCGATCGATAAAGAGCAGCACGGCAAAGGGTGAGGCGGCGCCCCAGTTCGAAAGCGCGCACTTCTGAAGATGGTCCACATCTCGGACCGCGACGCCTTTACGCCCGCCGAAGGTTCCGACGATGCCTGCCCTCCCATCGGCAAGAAACAGGCCGGAGTTCGCGAACCGCAGCCGTGCGTAGGTCAGCATCAGCACGACTATTGCGGAGATGCCCGCAAGGTAAACCGCGATCGCTCCGATGAGTTGAGCGCCGGCAATCACCCGAACCATGGAGGCGACGAGGGCAACCCCGCCGGCAAGGATCAGTCCCCGCTTGATGGCCGCACGAGATCCAAGCGGAGCAGCTGTCCCGTCGAAGTGCACGACGAGCTCGCCTGGCACTGTTCAGACCAGCTGGTCCAAAGTAACGAGAAAGGCCGGATTCAGATTCGAACCCGGCCCTGGATGCTTGCCTAAAGGAGTCGAGGGGTTACTCGTCCTCGATCTGGTTGTACATCAGGCTGTCCTGGATCTCGTACAGGGCGTCCATCGCCTCCATCACGGAGGCGGGCTTGGCCTGCGCCAGGACGGTCACCTCGGGCGACTCCTCGATCACCTTGTTGATCGCTACCGAGAGCACCGGCGGCATCTGCCGCTGGTCGGCAAGGTTCAGCATCTCCAGCTCGTTCAGGAGCCGGTCGATATGATGCATCTTGTTCCGGCGGGCGTACTTGGCCCGCTGAACCCGCATCTCCCGGGCGGTCATGTGCTCGATGGCTCGGCTCGCCTGCTTGATCATGGTCATGTCTCTTTCTCCTGACCCAAAGTTTACGGGCCTCTGCCAATTTGTCAAGGATGATCTGTAATAAATGCCTCCGGGCTCTGTTAGCATGGCCCGAAAGCGACCGGATGTACCCCTCATGATCGCCGGCCGTTCTACCCGCATGGAAGTCCTCGAGCTGCTGCGGCGCAGGGGCCGCTCAAGCGCGGAAATCATCGCCTCCGACCTCGGCGTGACGCCGAATGCGGTCCGCCAGCACCTCACCAACCTCGAGCGCGACGGGTTTGTCGTGAGCCATCCCGAGCGCAGTGGTCGCGGCCGCCCCTCCCTGCTCTTCTCGCTCACCGAGCGGGCCGATTCGGTGTTCCCCAAGCGCTATGGGCAGCTCGCCACGATGGTCCTCCAGGAGGTCCAGGAGATGGGCGGCCCGGAGGCGCTGGACGAGATTTTCGCCCGGGTGGCAACCCGGCACGCGAGCGCCATCGAGCCTGCCCTCGAAGGCCTCGAGTTCGACGAGAAGCTGCGGCGAGTGGTGACCTGGATCGGACGAGCCGGCACCCTGGCCGAGCAGACGGAGACCAGCGAGGGCGTGAAGGTCACGATCCACAACTGCCCGTTCCGCAACACCGCGCTCAAGTTCCCCCAGGTCTGCACCATCACCCCGCAGCTGATGTCGCGGCTGCTCGGCACAAACATCTCGCAGGCCGACTCCATCCACCGCCACGACCCTTACTGCTCCTTTGTCATCCAGCGCCCTACCGTCGCTGACTAGCAGCCAGGTCAAAGAGCTCGACGCTCTCGCCGAGGACCGCTTCGGGGTCTCGGTCGAGTGGCTGATGGAGGCCGCCGGCTGGTCGGTCGCCCGCTTCTGTACAGACCGGACAGCGGTTATCTGCGGCATCGGCAACAATGCGGGCGACGGCCTCGCTGCGGCTCGGCACCTGCACCGCTGGCGAAAGCTTGCGTCTGTCTGCTGCCTGGACCCGGCGCGACTTCGCGGCCCGGCGGCGCGTGAGCTGGAGGCGCTGCGCAAGGTCGGGGTCGCCGTCTCGCCCGAGGTCCAGCTGGACGGAGCAGAGACCATCCTCGACGCTGTCTTCGGCACGGGCATTTCCCGGTCACCCGAGGGGCGCTTCGCGGAGTGGATCGACGCGATCAACGCATCCGGCAAGCGCGTGATCGCAGTCGACGTGCCCTCGGGGCTCGACGCCGACACAGGCGTCGCCTACGCTCCAACTGTGCGGGCTGACATGACCGTGACGTTTGGGTTGCCCAAGCACGGCCTGCTCCAGAAGGACGGGCCGGGACTGGCAGGCGAGATCTGGGTCGCTGACATCGGCATCCCCTCCGAGGCGTTCGCGCTCCTCGGAATCGAAGTTCCGGATCGTGTGTTCGGACAGATGGGCGTGGCGCGGCTGTGACCCGAGAGGTGGTCTGGGACCACGGCGTTTCGCTGCCCGCGCACCGGCTCTGGCTCGACCCGCTGGTGGTTCGCAACTTCGCGTTCATCTCCCACGCGCACACCGACCACGCGCGCCGCCACAAGGAGGCATTGCTCACACCGCAAACCCTCGCGCTGATTCCCGAGTCCCGGCGGCCCCGAGGGTGGCGGATGCTGGGCTACCGAGAAACGATGCGCCGGGGCCGCGCCACGGTCACGCTCTACCCGGCGGGCCACATGCTGGGATCGGCCCAGCTCCTGTTCGAGCACGACGGAACAAGCCTTCTCTATACGGGCGACATCAAGCTGCGGCAGGTGGGCGGCGCAGTGCCGACGTTCGTTCCGAAAGCTGACGTGCTGATCGTGGAGACAACTTACGGACGCCCCCACTTTCGCTTCGGGGATCCCGACTCGACTGTCGAGGCGATCGCCATGTGGTGCCGCCGCGCCCTGGACAGCCGTGTCACGCCGGTCTTGCTCTGCCACGCCCTCGGCAAGACCGAGGAGATGATGCTCGCGCTCGCGCCCTACGGATTCACATTCGCCCTCGAGAAGCGATGCGTTCCGTGTGCGCGCGAATACGCAACGGCCGGACGGCCGTTGCCCGAGTGGGTCGAGCTCGACGCAGAGGCCCCCCTCGGCCGAGTCGTGATTGCGCCGCCTTCCGGTAAGGACGAGGTCCGCCGGCTTGGCCGGTACCGCACCGCGCTTGTCTCGGGTTGGGCCAAGGACGCGGAGTTTGCTCGCATCTTCGGCGCTGACACGACGTTCGACCTCTCCGACCACTGCGACTTCGACGAGCTCATAGAGGTCGTCGAACGGTCAGGCGCCGACCAGGTGTACACGGTGCACGGCTACACCGCGGATTTCGCGCGCCACCTTCGAAAAAAGGGCATCCGGGCCTCGGCCTTGGAAGCGACCGAGCAGCTGGCGCTGGCGCTCTAGACGAAATTGCTGCCAGCCAATCGCTACCGATGGTCGGTGGTCGTCGTTCTCGTGTGCCTCGGCGCGATCGTCGTCGAACTTGGCGTTTTCATCGCAATGGAAAACTCCCCGGGGGCTCTTGATACGGCGGCCGCGAGGGCGGGCATCGCGACCAGCCTGGTCTGCGCCGTCTCGGGCGCTGCCGGCGTCACCCGGAAACCGACGCTGGCGATACCGGAGCTCGGCGTGGTGTTGGGCGTCCTCGCGTTCGTGATGTTTATCGGGCTCGAGGCGGTGTCGCGCGCCTGCTTCGTCTGCTTCTAAATCAGCGCAAGGCCCATCCGGAGCGCAGCACGGCGCGACGGAGGTCTGGGTCCACGGCGGCGGCATCGCTCAGCTTCGTCAGCAGGAGGTCCACCCACGCGGTCAGACTAACCGGCGGAAGCAGCTCGAGCTCCTCGTTCTTGACTCGAGCGCGAAAGCTGCGGCCCGCTATGTCGAGCACGAGCTCGGTGATAGGGCCTCGGTTGAGGTGGCCGCGCTTGACCTTCGCCACGGGGATCCGCTCCACCAGGTAGTCGAGCAGCCGGCCCGACTCATCCTCACCCGAGATAGGCGCGTGGCAGAAGACGCATGCGCCCTCGAGGGGAAGAGCCGGCGCGGAGCACACTGCGCAGGTCAATCCGTGTAGCGCCTGATGATTTGATCCTCGCGCCCTTTCTCGGACTGGTAGAGCGGGCAGTCCTCGAAGTTGCGCACGCAGATGGGAGGGCTGTCGCTCAACGCATACTTGCGCTTCGACTTGCGGTCAACGTGGCAGTCGAAGCGGTAGATGCGCAGCACCGAGCGCCGCTCCTTCACGTATTCCTCGAGATAAGGACAGCGTCGCATCGCGATCTACGATAGGCCACCATGCATGGCGGCACAGGACGGGCGGCGAGGCAGTCGGCGATCCAGGTGGCCCAGATGCTAGGTGCGGCCGAGCATCGCAGCGCGCGCATCCGTTGATGCGTAAGTGAGAAGCGCAGGCCGCAACGACGCAGATGGGCCGCCTGGGCGCCGAATGACCGCCGATCCGCGCCTGCGCCGCCATGCCGGGATGCTTGATTTTGCAAAGGCCGGGTCGGCGGTGGGCTCCACGCCGGCGACACTGGAGAAGGCGCGAATCCTTGCCTCGTACTTTCGCACGCTCGACGACGACGACCTTCGCCGCGCGGCTGTCTTCATGAGCGGGCGTGCCTTCAGCCCCTCGAAGCGGCGGACCCTCGGGCTCGGCTGGGCAACCGTCAGCAAGGCCGTGTCGTCGCTCTCCGGGCGGGACGAGGATGAGCTCGGCCGCATCTTTCGCAAGCATTCGGACCTCGGCGACTGGGCGGGCGAAGCGCTCGACGGCCGCACGCAGCCCGAACCGGTTTCGCTGCAGGAAGTCGAGGAGACGCTGGAGGCGATTCGGGTGGCGCGTGGCAAGACAAAAGAGGGGCCCCTCGCATCGCTCCTGCAACGGTTGGACCCTGGGTCCGCACGCTTCTTCATCAAGATCATCTCGGGCGAGCTGCGCATCGGGCTCAGCGAGGGCCTGGTCGAGGCGGCGATCGCCGAGGCCTTCGACGCACCGATCACGCAGGTCAAGCGCGTCCATCTCATCACTGGCGACATCGGCGAAACCGCCGTCCGCTGCAAGCGCAGGCAGTTCGACACCACTACCATCGCGGTGTTTCAACCAGTGCGCTTCATGCTCGCCAGCCCGGTTGAGAGTCCAGCAGAGGCTTTCGAGCGCATGGGCGCCGACAGCGTCTGGACGGAGGAGAAATACGACGGCGTGCGCTGCCAGCTTCACCGGCAGGGCGAGCGGGTGGAGCTGTTCTCGCGGGACCTGAAGGAGACGACAGAGGCATTCCCTGAGCTGGCCGAGAATGCGCCCTCGATCGGGCACGATGTGCTCTTCGACGGCGAGGTGCTCGCCCATCGCGCCGGCCGTGTGCTGAGATTCTTCGAACTGCAAAGGAGGCTCGGTCGCAAGAAGGTTTCGGCTGAGCTTCGTCAAGAGGTGCCGGTCGTGCTGGTGGTCTTCGACCTGCTGTGGCTCGACGGCCGGGACCTTCTGGACGAGCCCCTCGAGACTCGTCGCCGGCTGATGGAGGGTCTCGACCTCCAGCACCCGTTTCTGCTCGCGAGGGTCGAGAAGGCCACCGATCCCGACCACCTGGACCGGATCTTCGCCGAGACCCGCGAGAGGGGAAACGAGGGCCTGATGGTTAAAGATCCATTGAGCCCCTACACGCCCGGGCGCCGCGGGCTCGCCTGGCTGAAGTTGAAGCGGCCTCTCGCGACTCTCGACGTCGTCGTGACCGCGGTCGAATGGGGTCACGGCAAGCGTAAGGGCGTGCTGTCCGATTACACGTTCGCGGTCAAGGACTCGAGCACGGGGAGGCTCGTCAACGTGGGCAAGGCATACACGGGGCTGACCGATGCGGAGATCGCCACGATGACGAAGCGATTCCTCGAGATCACGATCGAGGACCACGGCCACGTACGGCTGGTCGAGCCTGAGGTCGTGCTCGAGGTGGCATTCGATTCCATCCAGCACTCCACTCGCCACCAGAGCGGCTACGCCCTTCGCTTTCCACGCATCGTCCGCCTCCGCGACGACAAACCGGTCGAGGAGATCGACGCGCTGGAGCGTGTTGCAGAGCTGTACGAACGCTACTTCGGCGAGAAGACAGTGCCTTCGTTGAGTGCGGTGGCCGAAGTAAGCATCCCCACCCGACCGGGCCCGCGCAGCGGGCCGGGCCGACCTCCCCACGAGGTGGGGAGATGAGATTGACCTTTATGGGCACCGCCGGCGCGCGGTTCATGGTCGCCAAGCAACTTGCGGCGTCCGGCGGCCTGTACATCGAAGAGGGAAATACGCACATAAGTCTCGATCCGGGGCCGGGGGCGATCGTGCAGTATGCCAAGCGCAAGGTCGACCTCACCAAGCTCGATGCCATCGTCCTCAGCCACCGGCACCTCGACCACAGCAACGACGTCAACGTGATGATCGAGGCGATGACCGACGGAGGCTTCCGCCACCGAGGGCGCCTGTTTTGCCCGAGCGACGCCCTCGAGGGCGACCCGGTCGTCCTGCGCTACATTCGCCATTTCCCGCAGGAGATCGTGGCGCTCGAGCCGGAGACCGAATACACCGTGGGCGAGGTCACCTTCACGACCACGCCTCGCCACGTCCACCAGGTCGAGACGTACGGCTTCAGATTTGGCAACCTTCTCGGATGGGTCACGGACACGGCCTACTACGACGGCATCGCGGAGCAGCACAAGGCGGACGTGATGGTGATCCACGTGGTGTTGATGGACTGCCGCGCCGAGCTTCCGCACCTCTGCCTCGAGGATGCGGAGCGCATCATCCGTGAGGCCAAGCCGCGCCTTGCCATCCTCACTCATTTCGGCATGACGGTCTGGCGCGCGCACCCCTGGGAGCTCGCCGCAGACCTTACGCAGCGGATCGGAACCGAGGTGAAGGCCGCGCGTGACGGGATGAGCCTCGAGCTTTAGATGAGGACCCCACGAAAAAGCCCCACGAAGTCAGAGGCTTCGCCGTGACTTCGCGGGGACCCCTGACTCAGAGGCTTCGCCGTGAGTTCGCGGGGACCCCTAAGTGACGGCCGAGCAGCGATTTCTCCTCCTGCTCATCCTTGTGGGCGCCGTCGCGACCGTGCTCGGCCTGGTGTCGAAACGAGCGCGCCTCCTGCCATATCCCGTGGTGCTTGCCGCGGCCGGTATCGCGGTCGGCCTGCTGCCCGGCGGCCAGTTTCCCCGCATCGGCGGCAGCGTCATCCTCCTGGCCTTCGTGCCCGGCCTCATCTTCGAGGCGGCGCTGACTCTCGACCTGGACGAGCTGAGACGGCGGATCCTGCCGGTCGGACTGCTGGCGACGGCGGGAGTGGCGATCACAGTGGTGCTGATCGGAACCCTGACCCATCTCGCCATCGGTCTGAGCTGGGCCAACGGGATGCTCCTCGGGGCGATCCTCGCAGCCACGGACCCCATCGCCGTCATCTCGCTGCTCCGCCGCCTCAGGGCGCCGGCAGGGCTGGCGGCGATTCTCGAAGGTGAGAGCCTTTTCAACGATGGCACCGGCGTGGCCGTCTTCTCCGCGGTGCTCTTCACCGTCGTCAGCGGCGCCCCGTCTTTCGGCGACGCGACGATCCGCTTCTTCGAGATCGCGCTCGGTGGAACAGCGGTCGGACTTGCGGTCGGATTCCTCGGCCTGGCCCTGCTTCGTTTCGCGGAGGACGCGCCGCTGGAGATCCTCGCAACGCTCGTCATCGCATATGGCAGCTACCTTGCCGCCGACCTCCTGCACGCGTCCGGCATCGTCGCCGTCGTCGTCGCCGGGATCGTGGTGGCGCGTTATGGAACCCGGATCGGGCGGCTGCACGGCCCTCAGCTCCTCGGCTTCTGGAACCTCCTCGCCTTCGTTCTCAACGCGATGCTCTTCATCCTCGTCGGTGCCGCGCTGCCCGCTACCACCGTGCTGCCAGTGGCCGGCCTCGTGCTGATCGCGTACCTGATCATGCTGCTGACACGCGCCGTGCCGGTGTACGGCCTGCTCGCCCTCGCAGACGTGCGAGGCGCGTCCATCCCGTGGGCATGGCGTCACATCACCTTCTGGGCCGGTTTGCGCGGCGCGCTGTCGGTGGCGCTGGCACTTACCGTGGCGGGCGTCACCGGCGTGGACAGCCGCGTGTCAGTCATCGCCTACGGCGTCGTGCTCCTCTCGCTCCTGGTGCAGGGCGGGCTGATGGCCCCGGTCATGCGCGGGCTCAAGATCGAGGCGGAGAGCACGCCCGGCGACGTTAAGGATGGGACCAGCTGAGTTTCGCGCAGAGCGGCGTTAAGGATGGGACAAACTGAATTCATGACCCGATGGCGATGGCGCGGATCTGTCGCGATGCTCGCCGTCGCTGTGGGGTTTGTCATCTACCCCCTGATCGAGGGCGAGGGCGACGTCATCAACTCGGACTGGCCCGCGTTCGCGACCGGGGCACGCATCATGGTCAACGACCCGGGGCATCTCTACGACTTCGACGTCCAGCGGCGCGTCGAGCTCGACGTCACAGGCGGCCGGACCTTGGTGACTCTGGGAATCAACGGGATCCTGCCTTTCGTGGCGCCGGCATGGGTCGCGTTCTTCGCGGTTCCGTTCGAGCTCCTCGGAACGAATCTCGGCGGGCGGCTGTGGATCCTGTTCGGGCTGGCGTGCCTGGCGATCGGTCTGTACCTTGCGGTCAGGCCCCGCCCGCCGACGGCGGTCCTGCCTGCGTTCGCGTCCGTCCCCACCGCGCTCGTGTTGCTCAACGCCCAGCTGGACGGCATGGTGGCGCTGGGGGTGGGCGCGGCCATCGCCCTGTGGTCCAGGCCATTCCTGGCCGGGCTGTGCCTCGGGCTGACCCTCCTCAAGCCGCAGCTGATGCTCCCGGCGGGCGCGGCGCTCCTCGTCACCAGGCGGTGGCGCGTCCTCGCCGGGTGGGCGGCCGCCGGCCTCTTCCTCTCGGGGGCGGCCGCGCTGCTCAACCCACGCTGGGTTTTCCAGTGGGTGCCCGCCCTCAACGGGCCCGTGGGACCCGGCAGCCGGGAGGTCGACTTCGCCCATTTCGGAACGGCTTTCCCCGCGGCCGTGCGGGGCTACGGGGTGGCGGTCCTGTCGCTGGTGGCGCTGGTCGTGGTGCTGGCGCTTGCCTGGCGCCGCCGTGCGGAAATCAGGCCGGCAGCGGCGGTCATCGTCGCCGGAGGCGTGCTGGTGGCCCCGCACGCCCTACCGTCGGACCTGGTGCTCGTTGCGGTCGCTCTCGCGATTTGGGGTGAAGCTCGCTGGTACGACTGGCTCCTGCTGTCAGCGGGCGCCGCCCTCGCGGCGTTCACGCCGGCGCCCGTGCCGGCGGTGGTGGGTGTGGCCGTGATCGGCTGGGTGTGCCTGCGAGCCGCCGGGGTTCCTACATGGTCGCGGCGAGAACCGGCACCGCTGTCTGCTGGATGATCCCGTCGATCAACCCGTAGTCGACCGCTTCCTGGGGTGTCAAGAAGAAGTCCCTGTCCGTGTCACGCTCGACGCGCTCGAGCGGCTGGCCGGTGTGCTTGGCGATCAGCTCGTTCAGCACACCCCTGATGCGGATGATCTCCCGAGCGTGGATGTCCAGGTCGCTGGCCTGGCCCTGTAGGCCGCGGCCGCCGATCAGGGGTTGGTGCATGTGGATGTTGGAGCTGGGAAGCGAGAACCTCCGACCCTTGGCGCCGGCCATGAGGACGACCGTGCCGAAGCTGGCGGCCCGCCCTATGCAAACGGTCGAGATGGGCGGCCGCACGTACTGCATCGTGTCGTAGATCGCGAAGCCAGAGCTGACCGAGCCGCCGGGAGAGTTGACGTAGATCTGGATTTCCTTCTCGGGGTCGTCGGCGGCCAGGTACATCAGCTGCGCGACGACCAGGTTCGCCACCACATCGTCGATGGGGCGTCCGATCAGGATGATGCGGTCCTTGAGCAGGCGCGAATAGATGTCGAAGGTGCGCTCACGGTTGCCGCCCTCGTTCTCGGTGACCATGGGGACGTAGCCCATCGCTCCAGAACTCTACGAGATATATTCGGTCGGTTGGCTAGCGGAACGGTGCTCGCGCCGGTGGACTTCTTCGGCGGGCTGCGCAAGGGAGTGAAGGCGAGGCTGCCCGAATCCCTTCGCACGTTCAGCAGCGCGCGGGGCCGCGGCCGCCTGTTGAAGGTGCATTTTGGCCATCCGGAGTTTCACTACGAGGCCTGGCACCACACGGGCGACGGTCGCCTCGAGATCGGCCTCCACTTCGAGGGTTCGCGAGAGGAAAACCAGGAGGCTTTCGACTTCTTCCGAGCCCACGTCCTGGAGGTCAAGTCGCAGCTGCCACGCGCCGAGCTCGAGCCGTGGGAACGGGGCTGGTCTCGCCTCTACGAGACGCTGAGCGCGCCTCAGCTGGACGAGGGCGTGCTCGACGGCGCCGTGGACTGTCTCTCCGCTTACATCGTCACGCTCCAGCCGCTCCTCAACTCGTGGCTCAAGGAGCCCGATGGCGGTTGAGGAAACCTGTACAACACCGATGAGGAGGTAGATCGAGTGCCCGAGGTGCTATCCGCTGAACGAGCTGGCCGGCCATGAGGAGAGTCGACGTCAACGACGAGATCCAGGACTACCTGAATCGACTCCTACCGCCACGCGATCCGGTTCTCGCGCGCATGGAAGCGGAGGCGCACCGCGAGGACATCCCGATCGTCGATCCGCATGAGGGGGCGTTGCTCTACCTGCTCGTCAAGATCACTCGAGCCAAGCGCGTTCTCGAGCTGGGAACGGCGACCGGGTACAGCGGCATCTGGCTCCTGCGCGGGACCGGCGATGGCTACCTGACCACTTTCGAGGTGAACCACGAGCGGGTTGAGCGAGCGCGCAAGAATTTTGCCGAAGCGGGGCTTGCGGAACGCGCACACGTGATCGAGGAAAACGCCGTCACCGGACTTGAAAAGGTGGAGGCGCGATTCGACGCGTGCTTCATCGACCTGTTGAACGCCTTCCGCTCAGAGGAGGTGACGCGTCGCGCGGCCGAGCTGTGCCTCGAGCGGCTCGAACCGGGCGGCCTGCTCATGGCGGACAACGCTCTGCGCCAGGGCGAGGTGCTCAAGCCGGAGACCCAGCAGGCGAAGAACGTCGCGTTCTACAACAATTGGGTGGCGAAGCATCCGGGTTTGGAGAGCATCGTGATCCCCATACGCGACGGCCTCTCGGTGGCTCGGGTGCGCGACTGAACCCCAGCACGCGTTTGTGGGCTCGACGGATCGGCTACGCGCTGTTCGTGCTGGCCGGCGTGAGCGTCGTCATCGCCTTGATCTCATTGGGCGTCGCGAGCAATGGACCGGCTGCACTCAAGACGCGCGCCCTCGTCTACGGAGTCGTCAACTTCGGGTTTGCGATCGTCAACGGGATCCTGGGACTGGCGCTGGTAGCGGGAAGCCGACCGGCCTGAGCTCAGCCGGCGGTCGGCTTCGCGTCGTCTCCCTCGATCCAGTATGTGCCGTCGGCGGCGTGCTCTTTCTTCCAGATTGGAACGGACTCTTTCAAGCGGTCGATGCCCCACTTGCAGGCGGCGATCGCCTCCGCGCGGTGGGGGCAGGAGACGGCCACGACCACGGACGCCTCACCGATCTCGAGCCTGCCGGTGCGGTGCGCCATCGCCACTCGCGCCTCGGGCCATCGCTCGGCGATCTCGTCGCCGATCTTGCGCATCTGCGCCGTCGCCATCTCCGCGTATGCCTCGTAGTCGAGGTGCGTGACAGATCGGCCGCGCGAGCTGTCGCGCACGATCCCTGTGAAGGTGCAGATGGCGCCGGCGCTCGAGTGGGCGACCGCCGCCTCGAGCCTTCGCGCATCGAGCGGATCCGCCGTCAGCTCGAACAGGACGCCAACGCCGTGAGCCCCGCCGCTGACGGGCGGGATGAAGGCCACCTCGTCGCCGTCGGAGACGGTCGCGCTCCAATCGCTGAACTCTTGGTTGAGGGCGGCACGGACCGACGCCCGATCCGGAAGAGATGGGTGCCTCAGCCGCAAGGCTTCGTAAACGTCGCCGAGGCTCGAGCCCGCAGGAAGTTCGAGCGTCTCGGTCTCCGCTCCGCGGGCTAGCTCGCGCAGGCGTGCAAACAACCGCGTCCGCACGGCAATCGCTACAGGCACGTTTCCAATCTTAAGAAGCCGGCGAACCCACGAAGACGTGTACTTCCTTGCCGGCGTCGAGCGCCCGCTCCACCGTCGCACGCGTGCCCTTCGAGCTGCCATCCCAAAAGGCGACGAGCACGTCGCACGCGTCGACCAGCCGCTGGTTGCGCGCGGCCGATTTGCCTGCGTCGGCAAGCTCATCGAAGCTCGCCGGCATCACCTGGACCGCGATCCCCTTGGCCCGCGCGGCCTTGGTGGCCGCCGCGTCCACCCCGCTCGCGCTGCCGGTGATGATCGACGCGCGCGGCGGCAGCGAGTTGACATAGTCGTTGACCCGAGACGGTTCGGAGAAGCGCCGGCTCCCCACGATCGCGACCCGCAATCAGGCCACTAGCCTGCGGTGGAGGCGCTCTTGCTGATCACGTGGATGTTCTCCTCGAACATCTCGCGGAGCTTCTTCGCCTGCCGGTCGTATGCCTTGGGGTCGGACCACGTGGCGCGAGGGTCGAGCACCTCGGTCGGCACCTCGGGCACGAGGTCGGGGATCTGCAGGCCGAAAACGGGGTCGCTGTGAGTGGCCACGCCGTGCAGCTTGCCCTGGACCACGGCCCGCACTATGGCGCGGGTGTGCGCGATCGACATCCGCTGGCCCACCCCATAGGGGCCGCCGACCCACCCTGTATTCAACATCCACACGTCAGCGTTGTGCCGGTTGACGCGGTCGATGAGCATGTCCGCGTACCGCTCCGGCGGCAGGACCAGGAACGGGGCGGCGAAACACGTGCTGAAGATCGGCTCCGGCTCGGTCACCCCCCGCTCCGTTCCGGCGACCTTCGCGGTATATCCGGACAGGAAGTAGTACCGGATCTGGTCCTCGTCGAGCCGCGCAACGGGAGGAAGCACGCCGTAGGCGTCCGCGGACAGGAAGATCACGTTGTTCGGGTGCCGGCCGGTCCCCGAAAGGGCCGCGTTGGGGATCAGGTCGACCGGGTAGGCGGCGCGGGTGTTCTCCGTCTTCTCCTCGGAGTCGTAGTCGGGGATGCGAGTCCGCGGGTCGTAGACGACGTTCTCCAGGATCGTGCCAAAGCTCTCGGTCGCGGCGTAGATCTCCGGCTCCGACTCCTTGCGGACGCGGATCGTCTTCGCATAACAGCCGCCCTCGAAATTGAAGACGCCCGTGTCGCTCCAGCCATGCTCGTCGTCGCCGATCAAGCGGCGTGAGGGGTCGGCGGACAGAGTCGTCTTGCCGGTACCGCTCAGGCCGAAGAACAGCGCGACGTCGGAGCCTCCGCCACCCACGTTCGCGGAACAGTGCATCGGAAAGACGCCCTGCGCGGGGAGCAGGTAATTCAGCGCCGTGAAGATCGACTTCTTGATCTCGCCTGCATATTCGGTGCCTCCGATGATCACGATCCGCCGGGCGAGGTCGACCAGGATGAAAGTCTCAGAGCGGGTGCCGTGGACCTTCGGGTCGGCCTTGACCGAAGGCAGCGAGATGACCGTGAAGTCAGGCTCGAAGTTCATCAGCTCATCAGCGTTTGGCCTGATGAACAGGTTGCGGGCGAACAGGCTGTGCCAGGCAAGCTCGGTGACCACCCGCACCCGAAGCCGGTAGCGGTGGTCGGCGCAGGCGAAGACGTCCTGGGTGAACACCTCGTGGGAGGCGCAGAACTCGTCCATCAGCTCCAGCAGCGCGTCGAATTTCACCGGCGGGATCGGCTGATTGGCCTGCCACCAGATCGCTCCCTGGCTCGTCGGCTCCTTGACGAAGAACTTGTCCTTCGGCGAGCGGCCGGTGTGCTTGCCGGTCTCGGCGGTCAGCGCCCCGGAGGAAACGATCACGGCTTCATCGCGCCGGATCGCATGCTCGTAGAGGGCGGCCGGGCTGAGGTTGCGCCGCTCTGGCGCGGGCTTATTCCAGGCGGGCATCTAGCTTTCGATCATAGGGAAAACACGTGCTCAGGCGATTCGCGCCCGGCGCGAGCTGGCTCGCCGGCGCTGCTTGCCGCTCACGTAGTCGACCAGGACATACTCGCCCAAACGGTCAGGCGAAACGAAGAACGCGCGTCCCTTGTTGATGCGGGTCATCTGGTTGATGAACTCGGTCAGGTACGGACCGCGTTCGAGCATGAAAGTGTTGATTACGATGCGGTCACGCGTGCAGCGCTTGACCTCGCGCAGCGTCTGCTGGATGGTCTGGAAGGTCGGCGGATACGCGAAGTAAGCCTTGCCGTTGTCAGCGAGATGCGCGGTCGGTTCGCCGTCGGTGATCATGATGATCTGACGGTTGCCGCGGTGCTTCGCGAGCAGCGACCGCGCGAGCTGAAAACCGTGCTGCATGTTGGTCCCGTACACGTAGTCGTTCAGCGCGAGCTGCGGAAGCGTGTGTGGCTTCAGCTCGACTGCATAGTTGGAGAAGCCGACTATGTACAGGGAGTCGCGGGGATACTGGCTGCGGATCAAAGAGTCAAGCGCGATCGCGACCTTCTTCGCGGCGAGGAAGCATCCGCGCAGGAACATCGACCGGCTCATGTCGATCATCAGCACCGTCGATGCCTGGGTCACGTGCTCCGTGCGATGCACGATGAAATCCGCGGGGGCCATCTTGACCGGCACCTTGGGACCCTCGCGGACCAATGAGTTGAACAGTGTCTCTTTCAGGTCGAGCAGGAAGGGATCTCCGTACTCGTAGGCCTTGAGCTCGTCGGACGCGTCGTTCCCGATGCCCCCGCGCCATAGCTGGTGCTGTCCCATTCGGGTCTTCTTGAGCTGGTCGAAGACATCGCGCAAAGCCGACTGCCCGATCCGCCTCATCCCGCGGGGCGTGAGCTCCATGCGCCGGCCCTTGCGCTCCACGTAACCGGCCTTCTCCAGCACTTCGGTCAGCCTGCGCAGCTGATCGAGGGCCTGGCGCGCCTCGTTGCCGAGAAGCTGCTGGGCCAGGGACCGATCGACGTCGTCGGGACGGAAGCTTCCTCGCTCGAGCTGCGATTCGAGGCGGTCCATCTGCTGGAGGCGTTCCATCAGGCCCATCGCCTCTCCCATGCTCAGCGAGTCCTCGCCAAAGAACGGATAGCGCTCCGTCAGCTCGGACGGCGGCATCATCGCCTGCATGAATCCCGAAAGGCGCGCGAGCTCGAGGCGCAGGGAGTCGTCCTGCAGCAACGCGTCCATCATCTGGCGCAGCTCTTCGCGCGCTTCGGAGCTCATGCTCTGAAGCAAGGACTGCATCTGAGCCATCTGCCGCTGCAGGTGCTCCAGCAGCTCGTCGAGGCTGTTGATGCCGGGCGGAAACATGTCGCCGAACTTCTCCATGAACCCGTTGAAATCGGGCGTGCGGCCCTCCATGCGCTGCTCGAGCATGGTGTTCAGCTCGCGGACCATGTCGCGGACGCGCGAGAGGTCCTGTCCCTGCATCTCCTGGAGCGATCCCTTCATGCCCTGGAACATCTGGTCGACCATCTGCTTCTGCAGCTTTTCCATCAGGTCTTCGAACTTCTGGCGCGCCTGGTCGTCGACGAACTCGTAATCACGAAGTCCCTTCACCCGACCGCCGAGGTCATCCGGCAACCGATCGAGCTGCTCGTTGCGCTGGCGGGCGATCCGCTCCAGCAGCTTCCTCGCCTCGGGGCTCTCCGCCTCGCTCAACCGGCGATCGATCCCGGTCTTCTCCGTGTCGATCACGTCCTGGACCTGCTCGCGCAGCTGCTCGACGGTCGAGTCGAGGTTGTAGCGGCCTAGTTCGCGCTCACGCTCCTCGCGGAGCTGCTTGAGAAGCTGCTCCAGACCCGCCATGTTCGGCGTGCCCCAGCGCAGCAGCCGCTGCAGCGCGGCGTTCAGGTCGCCGTAGTTCATGAGATCGTCCGAGAGGGCGTCGAGGACTTCGCCCGCATCGAGATCGTCCAGCTTCTGAGTGCCGTCCCACCTGGAGTACCGGAACTTCACCCGACCACGCTAGCAGGCCGCCAGCCGCCCAGCGCCCTCTCGATGGCGTGTGCGGCGCGCAGGGCGACGTCGTCGTGCCAGTTGCGGGCCACGACCTGGACCCCGATGGGCAACCCCTCCTTGGAAGTGCCGGCGCGAACCACCACGCAAGGGTTTCCACTGAGGCTGTAAGGACTCGTGTAGCTGTACGTGTTGGGCGCCACGACCTTGGAGCGGTATAGGGGCGCAATGTCCGGCGCCACCGGGCTCACGATGAGGTCGAAACCGGTCATGAAACGCAGCATCTCGGTGCGGAAGGCATCCCAGCGCCGGTAGAGGCGCTCGTGGCTTATTCGCTTGTCGCCCCAATAGCCGAGCGTGACCTGATGTGCCTCGTGCAAGCCGGGCGGCCGGGCTTCGGTCACGATGCACCCCGCGTCGTCGAGCGCGCGCGACGCCGCGCGAACGACCGCCGCGATGGCCGGGGTGCACCTGGCGATGCCGTCGTCGGCGTACCACGCAACCCTCAGGCCGTTCAGCTTCGGCGTGCGCCGCGCGAGGGGCACCGGGACCACGCCTGAGTCGACCCCGTCGGGCCCGACCAGCACAGGCAGCATCAACGCGAGGTCGGACACGAACCGGGCCATCGGGCCCACCTGGCTGCGAGGATCGGTGAGCCCCCCTGGAAGGGCGTATGCCCCAGTGCTCGGAACGAGGCCCGTCGTCGGCTTCAGCGCCGCGATGCCGCAGTAATGGGCGGGCATCCTGATGCTGCCGCCGGAGTCGCTACCGAGGCCGGCGGGGGAGCCGCCGGCCGCGATGATCGCGGCCTCGCCGCTGCTGCTGGTGCCCGGAGAGCGGGCGATGTCGTACGGATTGCGGGTGCCCCCATGCAGCGAGTTCCAGCTGTCGTCGCCCACGCCGCCCGGCGGGCAGAGGGTCTTGCCGATGAGGATCGCGCCGGCGCCACGCATGCGGGCCACGACCGTCGCGTCGCGCTCGGGGATGTTGCTCCGGAGCATCCGCAGCCCGGCGGTGGTCGGAAGGCCCTCGGTGTCGAAGATGTCTTTGGCGGTGAACGGAACGCCGTGCAGCGGGCCGAGCACGGCCTTCCCCTTGTTCCGGCGGTCGGCGGCCCGGGCCTGCTTGAGCGCGCTCTCCCCGGTGGCGAAAACGACCGCGTTGAGCCTCGGGTTGACCGTGTGTATGTGTTCGAGGTGTGCCCTCACCACCTCGAGCGAGGAGACCTGTCTGGTCCGGATGGCGCGCGCGAGCCAGCCGGCCGGGGCGCCGATTATGTCTCTCATTTACGGGGGAGTAACGCTATACCGTGTCTCCCGGGTTGATATCGAGCACTTTTACCCCCGGGCCGACCAGGTCCTGTAGTGCTTTCGGCCGGCCGGCGAGTACGGGGAACGTCCCGAAATGCATCGGAACGACTGTCTTGACGCCAAGCAGAGACGCTGCTTTGGCGGCGCGTTCGGGTCCCATCGTGTAGAAGCCGCCGATCGGCAGGAATGCCACGTCGAACTCGCTGAGCTCGGAGATGAGCGCCATGTCGCCGAACACGTCCGTGTCGCCGGCGAAGTAGATCGTGAAACCGTTTTCGAACTCGATCACCAGGCCGCTGGCATTCCCGCCGTAGATGATCTTGTCGCCGTCCGAGATGCCGCAGCTGTGCTCGGCATGCACCAACGTCACCTTGATGCCGTCCACGTCGACCGTGCCCCCCGTGTTGATGCCCATGATGCTGTTGCCGTCAACGCCCTTGGACCCGAGCCAGGCGCTGATCTCGAAGTTGGTCACGATCTTGGGCTTGGTCGCCTTCGCGATCTCGAGCGCGTCGTGGACATGGTCGAAATGACCGTGCGTGATGAGCATGAGGTCACAGCTGTCAACCTTCTTCAGGGCGTCGGTCGCGACCGGGTTGTTCATGACCCAGGGATCGATGTAGATGATCTTTCCCTTGGCGCTGCGGACCTTCCAGGCTCCGTGCCCGATCCACGTGAAGCCGACCTCGCTGTTCAGCGCCATTCGGTACCTCCCTCTCGATAGCCCGACCGGAAAAGGGGATTTTCCCACACGCCCAGAACGAAGATGCCGATCGCCGCGATCGTCCAGATGTTGGGGAAGATGAGGTCGCACGGCGCGCGATAGAACCCGAGCAGGAGGATGACCAGGACCGCGAGTGAACCGAATCTTCGCCGCTCGATCCCACGCACGACGAGCAGGAGGACCAGCGGAAGCAGCGGCAGCCATTGGTACGGCCAGACCTCGTTGGGAATCAGCGCGCCGAGAGCGAAGCCCATCGACATGCCGTAAGCCGCGTTCCATCCGCTGCGCCAGGCGGCCCACGTCGCCGCCGCCGCGAAGACGAGGGCGCTCGTATAGGAAAGTGCGAGCGCCACCGCCGGCAGGTGCACCGGCGAGGTGACGAGAACGTAGCCGGTGCTCGTGGGCTGCGCGTACTGCTCCCCGCCGATCGTGCGCATGAACAACGTGCGGACCGAGTCGTACGCGCAGTCGGGATTGTGCGACGCCAGCGATGGGAGCAGCACGTGCTGGAAGTAGAAGACGGCGCCGCCAAACCCGAGCGGCACGAAGCTCGCGACGGTGACGATCACCAGCACGGCGGCCAGAGTCATCGCGTACCGGATCCGATGTTCGGGGCGCGTGCCGATCACCATCGCGGCCGGGTAGTACTTCAGCGCGGCGACCAGCCCGCCCGCGGCGCCCGCGAGCGCCGGGCGGTTAGCCTCGAGTGAGATCGAGGCGATAGCCCCAAGCAGCAGCACGCCGCCTCGCTGGCCGGCGACCACGTCCGAGAACAGCGGCGGGAAGTACGCCGCAACCATCCAGAACGCGGGCCGCGCCAGAGGATGCCGGCTCGCGACCAATCGGTAAAGGAGCAGCAGAGCGAGCAGCAGCGCCGCGACGTCGATACCGGTCCAGACCTGCACGGCGACAAACTTGGGCAGCAACGCGACCGGGGCCGCAAGAGCCGCCAGCGGAGGCGGGCTCACGAACTCATCGAGCCCGCCGGGCGGCGCGATGATGTGAAAGCGCGCGATGTACTGCGCGGCTGCGTCGTACATATGTGAAGGCTCGGTGATGTAGGCGTGGGCGCCTTCCCACATGCCCTCGGCGTCGAAGCGACGCGGAGTCAGAATCGTCAGGATCGCCACCCGAAGCCAGAACGCGGCGGCGATCGCCCAGTAAAGGGCCGGCCGCGAGAACACGTCGGCGGCGGCACGCGTGAGCCGGCCGATCAATCTAAATCCGCGCGGCAATGGCACGCGGTCAATCTGTCGGAAATCGGAGGTGGCCGCGCGCGCCGTTGCGCGTGAGCCAGCTCGTGTCCTTCAAGAATTCGATGAAAGCGAGCACGGACGCCGGGAGGCGGCGCCGGCGCAAGTAGACGATGTGCCAGTCACGGCGGATGGGGAAACCGCGCACGTTCAGCTCGACCAGGCGGTGGCCCGATAGCTCAAGCGCGCACGCGTAGCGCGAGATCACGGCCAGGCCGAGCCCCGATTCGACGGCATGCTTGATCGCGCCATTGGAACCGAGCTCCATGGCGACGTCCAGCTTCGCTCCCGCCTTGCGCGCCGCTTTCTCGAGCGACCACCGGCTGCCCGAGGCCGGCTCGCGCATCACGAAAGGTTGGTGCTCGAGGTCCTTCAGGGCGAGCGCCCGGCGCCCGGCGAGCTTGTGGCCCGCCGGAGCGATGACGATGAGCTCGTCGCTCACAAAGGGAAGAATCGCCAGGTCGGGATCCTTGAGCGCCGGCCCGACGACTGCGAGGTCGAGCTCGTTGGCGAGCACCTGCTCCTGAACCCGAGCCCGCGTGCCGATCTCGAGCGAGATGACAAGACCCGGATGCAGCTTCTTGAAGGCGCCGAGCGCAGCCGGCAGGAGGTAGATCCCGACCGTCGTGCTCGCGCCGACGCGCAGGTTGCCGCGCTTGATGCCGCGCATCTCCTCCAGCGCAAGCGATGCCTCGTCGAGCACGTCCAGGGTCCGTCTCGCATACGTGTAGAGCACGGTGCCCGCCTCGGTCAGGTGCACCCGCCGGCCGAGACGATCGAGGAGTGGCAGGCCGATCGCCTCCTCGAGCTCCTTCACCTGATAGGAGACCGAGGGTTGGCTGAGGCGCAGCTGCTGCGCGGCGAGGCTGAAGCTGTTGAGGTCGGCAACCGTCTTGAAGGTGCGCAGCTGGCGCAGAGTCACGGAGCGGTCGATGTCCAGCCGGGGGCCGTATTCGGGCACGGCGCCTACGATATATGCGCTATGGCTGCAAGGAGACCTAAATCGCTGACGCCCGTTCGCAGGACGACTCCCACCCTCGAAGGTGTCGAAGCTCCTCACCGGGCTCGAACCACCGTCTCAGAACAGAAGATCAACCAGTACCGCAAACGTCGCTACCAGGCCCTGCATGCGGAAACCGAGGCCGCCAACCGGCGGCGCGCGGCGGGCAAGGCGACAGCGCGGGACCGCATCGAGATGCTCCTCGACAACGGATCGTTCGTGGAGCTCGACGTGTTCGCGAAACATCGCGCGCACGGGTTCGGCATGGATGAGCGCCGGATCTCGGGTGACGGCGTGGTCGCCGGTTTCGGCGAGATCGATCGCCGCCCGGTCGCGGTTTACGCGTACGACGCGACCGTTTTCGGCGGTTCCCTGGGCGAGGTCACAGCGGAGAAGATCGTCAAGGTCCAGGAGCTGGCTCTGCGCAACCGTGTGCCGATCATCGGCATCAACGACTCTGGCGGCGCGCGTATACAGGAAGGCGTTGTCGCGCTGGCTGGCTACGCCGACATCTTCCTCCGCAACGTACGCTCGTCCGGCGTGATTCCGCAGCTCAGCGTCATCGCCGGACCGTGCACCGGCGGCGCGGTTTACTCGCCGGCGATCACCGATTTCATCTTCATCATCGCGGGCCAGGGATACATGTTCATCACCGGCCCGGAGGTGATCCGGGTCGTGACGGGCGAGTCGGTCTCCTTCGACGAGCTGGGCGGCGGCGACGTGCACAACGCGACTTCGGGAGTTGCTCATTTCCTGCCCCAGACCGAAGAGGATTGCGCGGCGGGCGTGCGCAAGCTCCTGTCCTACCTGCCGTCCTCGAACGGCGAAGCCCCGCCGTTCATCCCGACCAGCGACGACCTCGAGCGAGCCGATCCTGAGCTGCAGACGATCGTCCCGGAATCGCCCAACAAGCCGTACGACATGCGCGAGCTGGTCGCACGGGTCCTCGACAATCGCGAGTTCTTCGAGGTGCAGCCTTTCTTTGCGCCGAACATCATCGTCGGGCTTGGCCGGCTGGGCGGCCACGTCGTCGGCATCGTCGGCAACCAGCCCAAGGTGCTGGCCGGGGCGATCGACATCAACGCGTCGGTCAAGGCAGCCAGGTTCATCAGGTTCTGCGACGCGTTCGGAATCCCGATCATCTCGTTCGTCGACGTCCCGGGGTACCTGCCCGGGCGCGACCAGGAGCATGGCGGGATCATCCGGCACGGCGCCAAGCTTCTCTACGCCTATGCGGAGGCCACCGTGCCGAAGCTGACGGTGATCACGCGCAAGGACTACGGAGGCGCCTACTGCGTCATGTCCCCCAAGCAGATGGGAGCGGACCTCAACCTCGCGTGGCCGACCGCCGAGATCGCGGTCATGGGACCCGAGGCCGCGGTCAACATCATCTACAGGCGCGACCTGGCCGGCGCGAAAGATCCGGCCATGCGGCGCAAGGAGCTCGTCGCCGAGTACACGGCGAAGTTCGCCAACCCGTACGTGGCAGCGGAGCGCGGATACATCGACGACGTGATCGAGCCGAGCCAGACCAGGCGCGAGCTGGTCCGGGGCCTTCAGCTCTGCTTGCGCAAGACGGTCGAACGGCCGCCGCGCAAGCACGGAAACATCCCGCTCTAGCGCACAGTCGCGTTCGCGGAGCGTCGCAAGCGCTCCGACTTCCTGCAGAACTCGTCGACGGTGACGACGAATTCAGCGTGCGACCACGTGAGCGGCGACACCGACAGCGGCGCGCCCGTGTTGGGGTCGAGCTGCTCCGAGAGCAAGCCGCCCGGAAGCTGGTGCGCCGCCACCCAGTTGATGATGTCTTGCGCGGGCTTGAGCTCGCCGGTGTCATTGGCGATGGCGATGTACCACTGCGCCAGCCACATCGTGCACATGAACCATGGGTTTCCCGGAACCTTCCTGGTGTCGGGCTCGACCTTGAAGTAATAGTCGTCCTGGTATCTCGCGATGCCACCGGACGCCCCTTTATTCGAAAGTTGGTCGCGGATCGCGTTCATCGTGTCGGTGATCCGCTGGTCGGTCGGGGGATACATGCCGAAGCGCCACAGCCCGTAGATCGCGCTGTCGAGGATCATGTCCACCGTCTCGGTTCCGTCCTCCTCGATGGCGATGCGGCGAGCGAAGCGACCGAGCTCCGCGCTGTAGAGGTGAGTGTCCGCCGCCTTGCGAAGGCGGTCGGCCGCATCGCGGTACCGGACGTAGGCTGCGACGTCCCCGAACAGGTCGGCGAAGTTGCGGGCCGCGTCGAGCCCGCCCCACACCGCGCCGACCGTGAAGGCATGGACTCCCCAGCGCTCCTCCCAGAGATCCCAGGACGGCAGCAAGAGCCCGTTCCGCTGGTCGACGTACGAGACCATCCATTCCGCGGCCGGCACGACCAGCGTCGTGTACAGGCCGACTACGAAGTCGAGGTTGCCGTGAATCCGGTAGTGCTGCCAGAGGGCCCAGAGCACGAGGCCGGTCTCGTCCTCCTGGATTGGCAGCGTCCTGGTTCCATGAGAGTCGACCCAAGGCAGCCAGGAGCTGCCGGGCAGGCAGTAGGGCGTGTACTTGTGGAGGAAGAAGCCCTCTTCCACCAGCGCCTGCTGGCAGAACTGGAAGAACTGCCGCGTGATGTCCTCATGGCCGGCCCTGTCGAGGGCGTTCGCGACCAGCGCGCCGTCCCGCGGCCACGCGTACGCATACGTGTCCCGGGCGAACTTCGTGATGTCGAAGTCGGTGGACGCGATGATCGCGCCGTGGTTGTCGGCGTGGGTGCGCGCTGTGAGGATGCTGCGCCGGTACAGCTGAGTCACGTTCGAGCCAAGCTCTTCGTCGATGTGGCGGTGGTCCTTCTCGACCCACACGTGCCAGTAGGTGATGGTCCGGCCGTGATAGGTGTCCGGCCCGCGGCTCACGATCAGGTCCTGGCCGTACGAGGTGACCTCGCTCAGCCGGGTGCCCATGCAAACCCAGTGAGTCAGGGTGCTGGACCCCAGTGGCTTCGCCGGGGCGAGGTCGAAACCGACGGTGCAGTCCACGGAGCCCTGCTCGATCGGGTTTCGGCCCAAGATGCCGTCCTCGGCGTCGACCCACGTGCCGGCCAGGCCATTTCCCTTCTTGCCGTTGGCCCAGGTGTCGATCCCGAACTCCGGCCCGCTGTCGCCTCCGACCAGGAAATACCGGTTTCCCTTGTAGGCGATGATCCCTCGATGCCGCGGGTCGAACGCCACGGTGTTGCCGATGTCCGAGCCCTCTATGAACCAGTCGTAGTGAAAGAAGACGCGGCCTGTGCTGAAGCCGGCCGAAGACTGGACCTCGACGTTGCGAATGAACCAGTTGCGGGCGAGATCGACGTAGTCCGCGAATTTGACCGTGATCCCGAGGCCGGGGTGCTTCAGCGTTACGTCGCTGACCAGCGAATCCTCCGCGTAGCCGAGGCGCCGGTCCCATGCCGGGTCGTCGAGCCATGCGAACTTGCCGTCGATGAAGAATCCGGTGCGGCAGACGTTGCCCATGGTCTGGTTGGCGTCGCCGACACGCGGGAAGTAGAGATCGCGAACCGAATAGGTCGCGTCGAAGCCCACCAGGACGTTGCCATTTCCGATGACGAGGCTTCTGGGCACGTGTTTGCGCGGCCAATCCTAGGGGAAGCGTCAGGGAACGGCCATTAACAACCTGGGTTTCCGCGCCGGGCCGCGCCTCCCTACAATCGCGGCAGTCGATTCCCGCAAACAACGGAGCACAACGTCTTGGAACACGATTCGAACGAGTTTCGGCCACCCGTACGGATAGTCGCCTCGCGGCAGCGCCGCAGAACCGTGACGGCCCGCCTGCGGTCAGGCGTCCTCGAGCTGCTCGTGCCTTCGGCCATGCCTCATGCCGAGCGGGAGCAATGGGCGGAAAGGATGCGACAGCGCCTCGAGCGCCGGATGCGTCGATTCCGCCCCACCGACGAGCGGCTCGCCGAGCGTGCGCGAGCTCTCAACCTCCGGCATTTCGGCGGCCGCCTGCGCTGGACGTCGATCGGTTATGCCGAGATGTCTCATACCTGGGGAAGCTGTACCTTCACCGTCGGGGCGATCCGCATCGCCAGGCGCGCGGCGGCGCTGCCCGACTGGGTGCTGGACTACCTGCTGGTGCACGAGCTGGCCCACCTCGAGCACAGCGACCACGGCCCGGCATTCCACGAGCTCGAGAATCGCTACCCGTTGACGGAGCGGGCGAAGGGCTTCCTCATGGCCATCGACGTCGGGGCTGCTAGGGCCTAAGGCTCCACCAGACGTACGTGTTCTAGGGAGTAAGAACGATCTTAAGCACGGGGAGGCAGGCCTCCCCCGTGGAACCCCCTCCCGTAGCACGTTGCCTGGAGGCGCCTGGACGGGGCATAAGGGACGGCCGGAGTAAATCCGGCCTAAGGCTCCATCAGAGGTACTTGTTCTAGAGAGTAACTAGGGAGTAAGAACGATTTTCGTCGCTTCGCGGGCGTCGAACATCTTGTAGGCGTCCGCGGCCTGGTCGAGCTTCATCCGGTGGCTGATGATCGTCTCCGGCTTCAGCCGCCCGGCGGCGATCAGGTCGAGGAGAGGGCGCATGTATTTCTGCACGTTGCACCGGCCGGAGCGAAAGGTCAGCGCCTTCTCCCACATGTGGTAGTAGTTGAAGTCGGCGGTGAACTCGCTCGGGACGCCGACCACCGAGATCGTGCCGCCTCCGCGCACGCACTGGATGGCGGTGTCAACCGTCGCAGTGAGGCCGACGGCCTCGATGCTCGAATCGGCTCCGATGCCGCCGGTCTGAGCAGCGATCGACTCCACCGGGTGAGAGCGGGCTGCGTTGATCGGCGTTCCTCCCAGCTCCTGCGCGATTTCGAGCCGCGCCTCGACCATGTCGACCACGAAGACGCGCGCGGGTCCGAACAGCTGCGCGCACATCGTCGCCATCAAGCCGACCGGACCAGCGCCGATCACAGCCACGTTGTCGCCCGGGTGGATCTCTGCCCGATCCGCGGCGAACATCCCGGTGGAGAGGATGTCGCCGACGAAGATCGCCTGTTCGTCCGACATGCCCTCAGGGATGAGCTCCATCGAATAGTCCGCGAGGGGTACGACGACATATTCGGCCTGTCCCCCACCCAGACCGCCGAGCACGGCGCCGAATCCGAACGTGGCCATGTTGAGGCACTGGTTGAACCAACCTTTGCGGCACAGCGCGCAGTGGCCGCAGGCGGTGTAGAAGCTCACCACGACTCGATCACCGGGCTTGAAGCGCTTGACCGCCGGCCCAACCTCCTGGATCACCCCGACGAACTCGTGCCCGAGCAGCTCGCCCGCGACCATCGGAATGCGCCCGTGGTAGGCGTGCAGGTCGGATCCGCAGATGGCTCCGAGGGTCACCTTCAGCAGGGCCTCGTCGGGGGCCTGGATTGACGGCTTAGGGACATCCATGACCTGGACCTGTCCGACCCCTTGAAAGGTCGCAGCCTTCATGCCTCGGATTCTATGCCGACCCGCAAGTAGGCTTTGGACGTGCGCCTGAAGGGAGCTGTGGTTCTGATCACCGGCGCCTCCAGCGGCATCGGAGCAGCGACCGCCGTCGCGTTCGCGAAGCGCGGCGCGAGACTCGAGCTGGGCGCCCGGCGCGTCGACCGTCTCGAGGCAGTCGCCGAGAGGTGCCGCAAAGCCGGCTCGCCAGAGGTCAACGCGCGGCGCCTGGACGTGGGCGAGCGCGGCGACGCGCGCGCATTCGTCGCGGGCGCGTTACGCACGCACGAACGGCTCGACGTGCTCGTCAACAACGCGGGCACAGGGTGGATGGGCCGGCTGCACCAGATGCCGGAGGAGAAAGTCGACGAGCTGATCGCGACCAACCTGAAAGGTGTGATCGCAACGACCCAGGCGGCTCTGCCCTGGATGCTCGAACGCCGCCGCGGCGTGATCATCAACGTGGCCTCGATCGTCGCCTTTCGTGCGTCGCCCTACTCGGCGGTCTATTCCGCCACCAAGCACGCCGTCGCCGGCCTGTCGCACGCGCTGCGTGGAGAGCTTTCGGGCTCGGGCGTAAAAGTGTGCGTCGTGTATCCCGGCGTGACCGCCGGCACCGAGTTCTTCTCGGCGACCGAGCGCCCTGTCGGTCCCCAGTATCCGGCGACGTGGGTCGCCGATGTGATCGTTCGCACCGCGCAGTTTCCGCGGCGGGACGCGATGGTGCTGCCGATCCGGGCCGTCCAGCTGGCGGAGCCGGTTTTCGGCGGCCTGATGGACCATGCGCTCGGCGAGGCCCGGCGGCTGGCGTCGCCGGACCTCAGCGGAACGGGCGTGCCGAAGAGCTAGCGGCTACTTCTGCCTCGCGTCTGTCTAGTTCTGCCACGCATCTAGCAGCTTCTCGAGCTGCCTGGCGTTCTTGACCGAGTAGTTCGAGTAGTTGTTGTTCATCAGCGCATGGACCTGCTTTGCCGAGCGCTCCATCTCCTTGATCCGGGGCACCCATTCCACGAGCTCCCCGTCCTTGTAGTCATGCCGGAAGCGCAGGTTTGGCGGCGCGCCCTTGATGTCCCATGTCTCGTGGTTGCGGCCGTGAAAGCGGACGACCGCGAGCTTGGTCGAGGTGACCTCGTGAACCGGCGGCATGCTCGTCCTGTGACCCTGAGGCACGTCGACCGCCACGTACGGGATGTCGCGAGTGCGCAGGAACGCGAGCGTGCCCTCGAGATGTCGCGCGTCCAGCCACTCCGGCTTGCGGAACTCGACGGCGACCTGGAAGCCGAACATGCGCTCCTGGCATTGCTCGATGTACGCCAGCGAGCGCGACGAGGGCAGGAACCACGGCGGGAACTGGAAGAAGACGGCGCCGAGCTTGCCCGCGGCGCGCAGGGGCTCAAGCGCCGCGCGGAACCTGTCCCACGACTCGTCCACCAGCTCGTCAGGCATCTGCTCGAGGTAGATGTTCTTTTCGCGCAGCTTTTCGGGGAGCTCGTCGCGAATGTCCTTGGGGAGGGCCATCGGTTTGGTCGGATGGTTGGTGAAGAGGGAAAAGGACTTGACGTCGAACGTGAAACCATCGGGCGTCCGCGCCACCCAGAGCTCCGAGTTCTCGGGCTTGGGCATGCCGTAATACGTCGAATCGACCTCGACCAGCGAGAACTGGCTTGCGTAAAAGTTCAGCCGCTCCTCCGAGCTCTTGGCGTTGAGCGGATAGAACAGCTTGGAGTCGATGAGCGACTTGTCGATCCAGCCCGCGATCCCGACCCGCACGGTCATGGGCTCGATCGTGGCACAGGGGAGATATGATCCGTGCCGCCCGTGGGCCGCTACATCCGCTACTGGTACACCTACAGGACCGCGGTGGCGGTCCTTATCGCCGTCGTGCTCAGCGGGGCCATCTACTGGCTCTACACCCAACAGGTGGCGTGCGACACCCACGTTGGAACGTGTGTCGCGAACATCTCCCTCCACCCTGAAGACCGCTTCGTTCCCGGGGACAACCCCGATCCCAACATCGTCATCGTCGGCATCGACGACCAGAGCTTGAAGGACATCGGCCGCTATCCGGTGCCGCGCGACGTTTACGCCAAGGCGCTGCAGATTCTGGAGCAGGACGGCGCCTCGGTGGTCGCGTTCGACATCGGTTTTCCAGACCAGCGCGACCCCTTGACCGACGCCGTCTTCGCCAAGGCGCTGGCGACCAGCACGATCCCGGTCGTCCTCGGCTATGCAGGAGACAACCTCGTGCCGGGCAGCGGAAAGATGGTGCAGTGCTTTGGGAACCCGGGGAGTTCCTGCCCGGGCGTGGACGAGATTCCACTCCGCATGTTCCGGTGCGCGGATGTGAGCTCCGATCCAAACGCGCCCTGCAGCCGGCCATACCCCAACGTCATCCTCGCCTCGACCGACGTCAAGCCGGACGCCGACGGCGTCCTGAGACGGATCCCGATGTTCGTACAGCCCGCCTGCCTGGCGAGCGGCGCGTGCTCGGACTCGATCATCAACACCCTCGGCTTCGCCGCATACCGGGCATGGCTGATCCAGGGTGTGAACGGACCGCAGCTACAGGAGTCCAACGGGCAGGCGACCTTTGGAACCAGCTGGAAGCAGCCCCTGCAGGTCGACGGGACGGGATCGGCGCTGATCAACTACTTCGGGCCGCCGCGCAACTATCAGCCCAAGCAGTACGTGTCGTTCGGCGACCTGTACAGCGGCAAGGTCTCCCCAGACAAGATCAAGGGCAATCTCATCTTGATCGGCGCCTACTACCTCACCAGCTACAACGACAGCGTGCTGGCGACGACCAGCGCAGGCGCGGGCTCGGGGACCGGCGCGCCCATGCCGGGAGTCGAGATGCACGCCAACGTCGCGCAGATGTTCACGCCGAACGTCACGTCGTATCCGAAGTTCCTCGCTCCCGAGCCGCCGCTGGTGGTCTTCCTCGTGATCTTCGCGCTGGGCCTTCTGATGGCTCTGGCGGTGACGCGCGTCTCGGTCCTTCGCGGCCTTCTCGTGACGGCCGTCGCCCTGGTCGTATTCACGGTCGGCATGGCGACTCTGGCGGACCACGTCGGGATCATTCCCGACCTGTTCCATCCGTGGCTCGCCATCGGGCTCACCTACTCAGGAGTCACCGCGTATCGATATCTCTATGAGGACCGCGAGAAGCGCAAGGTCACGCGGCTCTTCGGCGTTTACCTCAAGCCCGAAATCGTGGCCCAGCTGGCGAAGACTCGCGGTGGCGTCGACGACATCATGCGAGGCGGAGAGCGGCGCGATGTCACGTTGCTGTTCGTCGACATCCGCGGCTTCACCTCGATGTCGGAGTCGATGGCCGCCAACGACGTGACCGAGGTCGTGCAGATGTACCTCGACCACCTCAGCGGAATCATCTTCACGTGGGATGGGACGGTCGACAAGTACGTTGGCGACGAGATCGTCGCCTTCTGGAACGCGCCTCGCCTGCAGGAGAACCACGCGCTGCTCGCCGTGCGCTGCGCCTACGACCTGGTCAACCGCGCTCCCGAGCTGCAGGAGCGACTTCTGGCCAAAGGCCTACCCCCCATCCGGTGGGGCATCGGTGTGAACACAGGTCCTGCAGTCGTCGGAATGATGGGCTCGCGCAGCCGCCTGCAGTACACCGCGCTCGGGGACACGGTGAACACCGCTGCCCGCTTCTGCGCCCATGCACCCGCATTCCACCTGCTGATCGGCCAGCAGACATACGAGATGTGCAAGGACTACATCGCAGTGGACCTCGTGCCGGGCGTTCAGCTGAAGGGCAAGTCTGCCGCGACCTTCCGCATCTACCAGGTGACCGCGATCCGGGAGACGCCGGCGTCGCCCTGGGTCCACTTTCCGACCGATATGGCGACACAGGCTCACTACACGTTCACGTCGCAGTACACGCAGCAGGGCGTCATCGCCGCGGGAGAGGCCGGCTCGACTGACATCCTGGTCGGCGACGCGGCTGAGCAGGCGCTGGCGGGGCAGGGCCCGTCCTCGAACTAGTGCAGGTACGTCGCTACTAGGACTGCCACCAAAGCCACCACGGACAGCGTCGCGAGGACGCCCATGCATCCGGCCGACTGCTTGACCACCGGCTTGACCGGTGGCGCGGGATTGTAGACCGCCCGGGGTGGAACGGCCATCGAAGGTTGCTGAATCGCGATACCGATCGGCGTGGCCGGGAGCACAGCAGGCGGAGGATTGGCGTCCGGAACCATCTTCGATAGATCGGCGCCTGGTTCCAGGCTGCGCTGCCAGCCGGGGAAGAGTCGATCGCCGATCCGAGAGACCGCGTCGTCGAACTCCTGTCCCGTCTGGAAACGGTCCTCAGGCCGCTTTGAGATGGACTTGAGGATGCACTCTTCGAGCGCGGGGTCTAGCCCCGGGCGATGGACGGACGGGGGCTTGGGCGGCGCCTGGACATGCTTGGCCATCAAGGTGAATGGGCCGTCGGACTCGTTCGCGGTGAATGGCGCCTGGCCGGCCACCAGCTCGTAGAACATGATCCCAGCCGAGTAGAGGTCGCTGCGCCCGTCGACCTTGCTCGAGGCGACCTGTTCCGGCGACATGTACTGCGGCGTGCCGACGGTGGTGCCGGTCTTGGTCGCCGTTCCCCCGACGCCGGTGTCGTCGGTCAGCCGCGCGATCCCGAAGTCGGCGACCTTGACCATGCCGTCCTCGGAGAGGAGGACGTTCTCCGGCTTCATGTCCCTGTGCACGATCGCGTGCTTGTGCGCGTAATCGAGAGCCTGCAGCACTCCATGCATGACCGCGAAGACCTGTGGTGGCGGTATGGGGCCCCGGTTGAGCCAGTCCCGCAGCGACTTGCCGCGCACGAACTCCAGGACGATGTAGTTCGCGTCGCCGGTCAGCTCCAGGTCGTGGACCTGCACGAGATTGGGGTGGCTGGTCCGGGCCATCACCTGGGCTTCCTGCAAGAAGCGCTTCAGGGCGAGCGGGTCGGTCGCGGCCGACTGGATCAGCTCCTTGATCGCCACCTCGCGTCCGAGGCCAGGCTGCTCCGCGAGGTAGACGGTGCCCATCCCGCCGCGGCCCAGCTCGCCCTTCACCCGGTACTTGCCGATGTAGCGCTCGCCGGCGGGCGGCGGCGTCGCGATCATCACGGGAATCGGCGGCGGTGGGGTCGACGGCGGCGGCACCGGAATGAGCCGCATCGTGGCGGAGACGTCAGAGATGTATGGCGCCGGCGCGGCGGGAGGCGGCGCGGGCCTGACAGGGGTCGCCTCGACGGGCGGGTGCGCCGCCGGGCGGGGCGCGTCGGCGGGGTCGGAGCCCGTCTGGGTGTTCGGGGCCCACGGAGGAACGCCAGGGGTCGGCGATTCGGGCGGTGTGCCGGGGGGTTGACCGGAATCGGTCATCGCCTCGCGAGCCTAGCAGAGTGTGTTGGGAGCCAGGTGAGGTTCAGACCAACCGTGCTCTGCCTATAGCGTTTTCGTGTCATTCAACCCATAATCGGGCGCGCAGCAACCCGTCAATAGGAGGAGAGAAAACCAATGTCGCAGATCCCACCGCCGCCCCCAGGGCAGCCGGCACCCATGGGTGGAACGCCGAGCGCCGCGGGCAGCAACAAGAAGACCTATACGATCCTGGCCTACCTGCTCGGCTGGATCACCGGACTCATCTTTCTGTTCGTCGGCAAGGACGATCCGGACGTGAAGTGGAACGCCGCCAACGCGGTCGTCGTCTTCGGCGGCCTTGCGGTCATCGACCTCATCCTCAGCTTCATCCCGGTGGTGAACGTGTTGGTCGTCGTGGTGGGCATCGCCGGATTCATCTACTGGGTGATCTTCATGATCCAGGCCCTTCAGGGGACCGGGCAGCGCATCCCGGCGCCCGGGTTGGCCCCCTTCATCAACAAGTACGTAGACCAGCTGGCGAGCTCCGTCCACTAGTCCCGACCTCTAAATCAAAGGCTCCGCCAAACGCGGAGCCTTTTCTTTTCAGCTGCCCGCGATCTGCTCCAGGACGCGTTCGATGCCGGCCCGGAGCTCATCGCGCTCCTCGCGCATCAGCCCTGCCTCGGCCCGCGAGGACGCGAGCTGGTACCTGAGCCGCTCGATCTCCGCCTGAAGGTCGCGGACCCTTGGGTCGGGTCCGCCCGCCGTCGTTTTGACCTCGGAGAGCTCCAGTCGCAGGCGCTCGATGGTGACTTTCAGCTCGCGTCGCTCGGCGAGCAGCTGCTGGACGACGGATTCAGACGGCTTTGTCGGCTCTTTCGACATAACGACACAGGCCCGGCTGGAACTCGCGCAGTCGTAGGTGCTCCATCTCGCCCCGCAGGTACCGCGCTTTGATGCCGAGGCCCTTGATGCCTTTCGCTGTTTCGTACGGGAACCGGTAGAGCTTTCCCGAATCGACCAGCAGGCAGACGGCGAGCTTCTCACCGTCCTGCTCGATCACGTGCTTATAGCACGGCACCGTGCGGCGCGCGATCTCCATCTTCTTGAAGCCGCCCACCCTGCCAGCAAGCACGTCGATCGGACTTCGCATGTTCGAAATCCTAGTGTCCCGCTGCTTAGCAGCGGGCCCTTCAGTTGAGAAGTGAGAGCTGCTCGGGCTCAAGCGGCGGTTTCAGGATGACCCGGCGCCGGTCCGAGACTCCATCTGGCGATGATAGAACAAATGTTCGCCATTAACAAGCCGGGTTGGGGGCGATCAGAAGGTCTCATCCTCATCGCCGCTTGCGCGCTGGGCCCTAGGTTCAGCCTGCCTTCTTGCGGGTCCGGCGTTTGGGTCGGGTCGTCGAGGATGGGCAGAAATCGTTGAGGACGCATTCCTCGCAGCGCGGCCGGCGGGCTATGCAGATCCGCCGCCCGTGCAGGATCAGCCGGAGCGACAGCCCGGTCCACTCCTCTTTCGGGACCATCGCGCACACCTGGTGCTCGATCTTCACCGGGTCGCGGGTCGTTACCAGGCCGAGCAGGTTGGTGAGCCGCGTCACGTGTGTGTCGACCGCAAAGCCCGGCACGTTGAACCCGACCCCAAGGATCACGTTGGCCGTCTTGCGGCCGATGCCTGGGATCTTGACCAGGTCGTCCAGCGTGGGCGGGATCTGGCCGCCGAACAGCTCGACGATCTTCCGGCTCGCGTCGATGATCCTGCGCGTCTTGAGCCTGAAGAACCCCGTCGGTTTGATCAGCTGCTCGACCTCGGCGGGATCGGCGGCCGCAAGGTCAGCCGCGGTCGGATAGCGTTTGAACAGCTCCGGCGTGACGAGGTTCACAGACCGGTCGGTGGTTTGCGCGGAGAGGATCGTCGCGATCACCAGCTGAAAGGGATCCTGGTGGGCCAGCTCCGTCACGGCCGGGTACAGGCCGCGCAAGCGCTCGACCGCGAGGAGCGCACGTTGTTTCGCCCCGCGCGGCGGCGGGGGTGACATCCATGACTTCTTTGGTTTCTTGTTTGGCTTCTTTTTGGGGCCCTTGGCGGTTTTAGGAGCCAAGGAGCTTGCGCGCCGCGGCGGCGACCTGCGCGCCTTCGGCCCGGCCCGCGAGCCTCGCCGTCGCCTCCTTCATCACCATCCCAAACGCCTTCGGACCTTCGGGCTTGAGGCGAGCTATGACTGCGGCGACCTCGGTCTCGACGTCTTGCTCGCTCATAGCGGCGGGAAGGTACGTCTGCAAAACCTCCATCTCCGCTTCCTCGCGGCGCGCTGAGTCCGCGCGCCCCGCTTTGCGATACACCTCGATCGCCTCTTCCCGCCGCTTCACCTCTTTGCGCGCGAGCCTAACCACGAGCTCGTCGTCGATCCTTCCGCCGGCCCCACTCTCCTTGCTCGCCTTCACCAGCTCGCTCTTCAGGAGCGAAAGAGTGTCGAGCGTGACGGCGTCTCGGCGCCTTCGTGATTCGATCAGCTCGGACTGGATTCGGTCGTAAAGGGCCACGGCGGCGATTGTCACACATGCCCACCGATCGCCGATAATCGGCGCCTAGTGCCTTACGCCCTGATAATCGGACCGGCCGCCGCGCTGCTCGGCATCGTGGCGATCTTCTTCGTGCTGCGGCGCAAGTCGGTGGACAAGCGCTCGATGTATTCCGCGCGGCGGTCCCAGATCGAACACAAGGTCCGCGCCGCCCGGCAGCGCACGCTTACCCCGCACGGGAGGGCTGAGAAGCCTGAGGAGGCCGCCGCTCCGGCTTCCCCCTTCGGTGGGACGCAGGCTCCGGTCGCAACGTACGAGCCTTCGGCCTACGAGCCTCCTCCCGCCGCTGCCGCGCCCGCTGTAAGGGGAGTCCCCGATGCGCCGACGAGCTCGCCGTGGGACGTCGGCCCTACGGTCGCGCCCCCAAACCAGTTCGACGCTCCGGCCCCGAGCCAGTTCGAAGCGCCGGTACCTGGCCAGTACGAAGCCCCGCCCCCGGCGCCACCCTATGAACCCGCCCCCAGCGAGCCCGTGTGGACGCCCGCGCCGGCGCCGGCCGACCCCGCTGCGCCGGCAGAGCCCATCCGCCCGGCTGCGACCGCGGCCTCGCCTGCCGCGTGGTCGGTCGTGGGCGAGGCAAAGGAGTCGGCGGAGACCACCGCGCCTCAGCCCAAGAAAAGGAAGGGCAAAGACAAGGACCAGGAGGTCGCCCCCAGCGGCTCATGGACGCTTGCGTCCGGCAACGCTCCGAGCGACGAACCTGAGGATGACGTGGTGCCCAAGGCGCCCGGCCAGGCGGTCGCGATCGCTCAGTACGCGATAATTGTGGTCGGCTTGGTCGCGGTCCTGATCGGCGTGCTGATCATGGTGGCCGGCTCGACCGTCAAATAAACGCCTCGAGGATCCTGGCCGCCAGGACGGCGCCTCCGTCCGCCATCACCGTGTCGAAAACGAGCGTTCGAAACCCCAGCTCATCCAGGTCTGAAGCCAGCTCCTGGTCGCGGCTGTCGAGCACGAAGCTGGCGGCCACCTCGTGGTACATGCGGGCCACCTCGACCGGCGTGGGTTGAAGACCGAGCGTTCGCATCATCTCGACCGTCGGTCCTTTCAACGACGCGCCGCGCACGATCGGAGTGATCGCCACGGTGCGCTCGCGAGGCATGTGCGCGCCGATGACTGTGAGGATGGGAGCGATCGAAATCAGCGGGTTGGACGGCCCGATGATGACGAGCTCCGATTCATCCAACGCCGACACCACCTCCCGAGTCGGCCGCGCCTGGTCGATGCCGACGAGCTCGATGCCGCGCAGAGTAGGTCCAAGCCTCTCGCGCACGAAATATTCCTGGAACGACAGGTCTCCTTTCTCAGTGAGGAACCGGGTCCGCACGCGCTCGTTGGTCATCGGCAGAACACGCGTCACGAGACCAAAGCGGGCACTCAGTGCCAGCGCGCACTCCGTGAGCGTGCACCCCCGGCCGAGCATTTCGCTGCGCAGAACATGTGTCGCGAAGTCCTTGTCGCCGATGCGAAACCACGCCGGCTCGCCAAGGCGCGCCATCGCGTCGAGCACGTGAAAGGAATCTCCCTCCACCCCATAACCGGCCGACTCGTTGAACATACCTGCCAGCCGGTAGATCACCGCGTCAACGTCGGGTGAGACGAGATGGCCCCAGAACTCGTCGTCGTCCGCGGTGTTCGCAATGACCGTCAGATGTCCCGGTGGAAGCAAGGGCTGCATCGCGGCGGCAAGCTTGGCGCCGCCCGTTCCGCCGGCGAGGAGAACAGTTCTCAGCGGAAAAGATCCTCGGCCGCGGGCCTGATCAGGTCCCTGCCGGTCCCGCTCCCCTGAAATGCCAGGCCGCGGACGATTACGGCTGGAGTTCGATTCGTCTTTCCCATCACCAGCCCGGCCGCGGCCGCAATGTCGTCAGCGATTGCAAGGACGGTCGCCTGGAGCTCTTTGCCGTTGTCGTCGGGGCCGCCTCGCAGGTCGAACAACGCAGGCAGGCCGGCGACGCCGAGCGCCACGTTGACGATTCCGAGCCTCCACGGCCGGCCGAACGTGTCGGAGACGATCACACCCACCTCGACGCCGGTCAGCTCGCTCAGCCGGTCGCGCAGCCGCCTCGCGCTGGCATCGGGATCCTCGGGCAGCAGAGCAAGCTCGTCCGAGTCCGGGACGTTGGAGTGATCGACGCCACCATTCGCACAAACGAATCCGTGGCGGGTTTCGGTGATCAGGACTCGTTCCGACCGAAGCACGCGCACGCTCTCGTCGAGGATCACCTGCACGATCCGCGGATCTGGCGACGCCACGAGCCTGGTCGCGATTCGCTTCGCCTCGTCGCTCGCCTGCACCGAGCGAAAGTTGATGAGCCGCCCTTCGGACTTGGACACGACCTTCTGGGCGACCACCAGCACGTCGCCGTTTTCGAGCCTGGATCTGGAGCCGATCAGCTCACCGAGGTCGTCTCCCGGCCGGACCTCAGGCAGGCCCTCCACGCCGATCAGCTCGAGGTGCGTCACACCGCACGCCGCAACCGCGCCAGGTCGCCCGGCTCGTCGAGGTCAAGCGCCATCGCGTCCGAATGATGCACGACGAATTCCACGCCGAGGCTCTGTGCCTCCTGGCGGAACTTCGCCAGAGAATCCGAACCGAAATGAAGTGAGATCGCGGTTGGCGGTCGCATGTAGAGCGCGTTGGTGCCGCCCCGTCCGACCGCCGGCACCGCCACCACGACGGGAGCGGCGAGGCGCCCAGCCGACTCGAGCACCTCGCGAACTGCGTCGGTCGTGACGAGGGGCAGGTCGCTCGAGAGAAGGAGCACCGCGTCGGCGCCGCCGTCCACCGCTCGCGCGATGCCGCGTGCCGCGGCCACGTTCTGTCCTTCTGGCCTTGGTTCGCGCAGGACGCTCGAACCCCAGCTCTCTGCCAGGCCGGCGACCTCTTCGCTGCCGGCGACGACCAGCACGTGATCGCCGGCGGCGGCCGCCAGCACAGCTAGGCGCGCATTGTTCCGCGCGAGATCACGCCGCGCCTGCGGCCCGAGGGCGGGTTGCAAGCGCTGCTTGGCCGAACCGAAGTCCTTGATCAGAACGATCACCCAGCTGGACACCGCTAACCCCACCGCTCGCGCAGGCGCGGAAGGATCTGCGAGCCGTACAACTTCAAGAAGCGAGCCTGGTCGTCGCCGGGTGCGTGGAAAACGAGGTGATCGAAGCCCAGCTCGAGGTACGGCTTCAGCTGCTCGATGTGCTCCTCCGGGTCATTCGAAACGAGCCAGCGCCTGTGCGCGACGTCCTCGACGCCACGCGCCAGCCGCTCCATCTCGCGAGGATCGTCCACGCCGGCCTTCGCTTCGGCCGGCAGGGCCAACGCGGCCCAGATCTTCGTGTCTTCCATCGCTCGCGAACGATCCGTGTCGTACGACACTTTGACCTCGATCATGCGGTCGAGCCCGCTCGCGTCACGACCCGATTCCTCAGCCCCATTTGCGAACGACGGGAGCAACTGCTCCGAGTAGAGCTCCATTCCCTTGCCCGACGTGCAGATGAGCCCATCCCCAACGCGCCCGGCGTATTTGGCCACCTGCGGCCCGCCGGCGCCGATATAGATCGGAATCGGCTGGTCAGGGCGGTCATAGATCGTCGCGTTGCGCGTGTGGTAGTACTCGCCGTCGAATGTGACCGACTGCTCGGTCCACAAGAGACGGATCAGCTTGACGGCCTCGCGCAGCCGGGCGAAGCGCTCCTTGTTGTCGGGCCACTGGATGCCAAGCGCGCCCTCGTTCAGATGCTCGCCGGTGCCGACACCGAGAATCATGCGGCCGGGGAACAGGGACCCAAGCGTCCCGAATGCCTGCGCGACGATCGCCGGGTGGTAACGGAAGGTTGGAGTCACAACCGAGGTGCCAAGCGCAACGCGTTTGGTCCGCTCGCCCGCGGCCGCAAGCCATGCGAATGCAAACGGAGCGTGCCCGTCGGAATGGCGCCAGGGTTGGAAGTGGTCGCTGACGAACACGCTCTCAAATCCGTTGGCTTCCGCGGCGACGGCGAAATCGAGCAGCTCACGCGGGCCGAATTGTTCGGCTGACGCCTTATAGCCCAGGCGCAGCATCGTTAACGATCAGCGCGGGGAACGCGCCGGTAATACCGCCCCCAGCTGAATGCGACCCCGCTGATGGCGCTCACGACAACCACTACAGCCAGCGCGACCAGGCTGCGGCGATCGAAGCTCCGGACCGCGCCGGCCGTCATGACGAGCACGAGACCGGCGGCCATGAGCATCATCACCACGAGCGTGATCGCGCGGTGGGGCCTCATCGTGTTGTTAGCTTACCGGCGCGTGGGCCAGCCAAGCCGGAGGGTCGTGAGACTCAAATCGGTGACTTCGACACAGGACGTCGCACGCCCGATGCCGATCGGGTCGATCGTCGTCGCCGATCATCAGACGGCGGGCCGCGGCCGTCTCGATCGCCGGTGGGAGGCTCCGCCTGGAACAGCGCTGCTCGCCTCGTTCGTGCTGCGGCCGAACCCGGTCCTGAGCCTGGCGGCAGGCGTCGCCGCGGCCCAGGCTTGTGGTGATGGTGTCCGGCTCAAGTGGCCCAACGACCTTTTGCTGGCCGGCTCCAAGGTGGGTGGAATCCTTGTCGAGGTCACCCCCACCACCGCGATCTGCGGCATCGGCATCAACCTCACCTGGGCGCCACCCGGCGCCGCGAAGCTGAACCTTGACCGGGACCTGCTGCTGGACAGGCTCCGTGACGAGCTCGACCGCTGGACCTCCACGGAGCTCGAACAGGTCCTCACCTTCTGGAGAGCGCTCTCGGACACGTTGGGCAGGCGAGTTCGTGTCGACCTGGGGGAACGCGTCATCGAAGGCATTGCGGAGGACATCGGACCCGGTGGCGAGCTCATCGTCGGCGGCACCCCGGTGATGTTCGGCAGTGTCACTCACCTATGAGGCCCGCGATCTCGGGCAGGATCTCCCCGGATTTGCCGCGGATGACCACGGCCGCAAGCTCGTCGAATGGGGTCGGCTCCGCATTTACCACGATGAGCTGGGCGCCCGACCTGATGGCCACCAGCGGGATGTCCGCCGCAGGGTAGACGGCCAGCGAGGAACCGACGACGAGCATCACGTCGGCCTGCCGGGCCAGCGCGAAGGCTTGCTGGATCGCCGCCTGCGGCATCGGTTCGCCGAACAGGACGACGGTCGGCTTGAGGAACGATCCGCCGCAGCGCCTGCACCGAGGCGGCATCTCCACCTCGAGACGAGCCTGGACCTCGCCGCGCGCCTCCAGGTTCCCACAGTCGATGCACTCGACCGTGCGGCCGGATCCATGGATTTCTATCACCGTCCGGCTGCCCGAGTCCTGGTGCAGCCCGTCCGTGTTCTGCGTCACGACGGCCACCAGGCGCCCGGACGCCTCGAGCGCGGCGAGGGCGTGGTGGCCGGCGTTCGGGCGGGCCATCAAAGCCACGCGTCCACGTTCCTTCGACACCTTCCAGTAGGCGCTCGGGTCTGCCATGAAGTACTCGATCGAGGCGACCTTGATGGGGTCGTACTGCGTCCAGAGGCCGCCCGCTCCCCGGAACGTTGGGATGCCGCTCTCCGCCGACACTCCCGCGCCGGTCAAGGCCAGGCCGCGCCGGGCGCCGCCGATCATGTCGGCGGCCCGCCGGATGGTCAAGCCCCGTCCTGCGTCGTGGCCGCGACGGGGCTCTGAGCCTTCTGACGGCGGCGGTACTCGGCATGGCTCGTCATCGCAGCGCCGGTCGGAGGCTCGCCAGGTAGTTGATCACCTTCGCGTGTATGTCGTTGCCCCACGGGTAGGGACCAAAAGGCCTGGCCGCCGTCGAGTCCAGCGCGACCAGGGTGACCTCCGAGGAAGGGGCCGGCGCGGGAAACAGCTGGTCTTGAAGAGCAAAGAAAAGCGGTGCGACGACGGCCGTTTGGGAGGTCGCGACGACCAGGAATCCGGCGAGCAGACCGGCCAGCGCGAACCGCCATGCCGAGCGCCAGTCGCCCACCCGCTCGCGGACCATGCGCCGCTATCTTAGGTTCGTGCGCGTGACCGTCCCGGACTCGCGCCGGACGGTTGTGCTTTACATTGCCGCCGGCGCGTCATTCGCGGCTCTATCTGCTCGCGGGCTCACCGTGCCGCTGTACGCGCACGAGCTGGGCGCAAGCAGGTTCGAAGTCGGCGCTCTCTTCTCGGTCTCTACGCTGGCGGCGGCCCTGCTCTCTCTGCCGTCGGGAGTCCTTGTCGATCGCTTGGGCGCCAGAGCACTGCTGGGCACCTCGTTTGTGCTCGCCGCGGGATCACAGCTCGCGACGGCGTTTACGCCGAGCGTCCCCCTGCTGTTCCTGTGGCAGGTGATCGGTGGGTTGGCCGCCGGGGCGCAGCAGGCGGCCCTCTTCAGCGCCGTGACTGAATCCACGTCTGGCAGCCGCCTTGGACGCGCCATGGGCTGGTTGACCTTTTCGATGCAAGCGGGCTTCTTCCTGGGGCCGTCGATCGCCGGCATCGCGCTGCGCTGGATCGACTTGCGAATGGACATCGGGGTGACGACCGCGCTTCTGCTTTTCGCGGCCCCAGCAGCATTTGCCGCGAGTGGGACTCGGCAGCACACGGGTCGAGGTCTCAACTTGAGCACGCCCCTCGCGGCGCTCCTTCGGAATCGCTCGTTCGTGCCGGTGTCGATCGGGCTGGTCGCGGCGACACTCGTGATGGGAACCATCGGGGCATATCTCCCGGTGTTTGGGCGTGAGGGCCTTGGGCTGCCGAGTGCGCAGGTTGGCTACCTGCTCGCGCTGCAGGCGGTGGTCAACGGACTCTCACGCCTGCCGGGCGGCCGGATGGTGGACCGCGCGCGTCAACGCTGGCCAATCGTGTTCGTCGGCGTCCTCGGCTGGTCGGCTGCGTGCGTCGTGCTCGGCCACCTGACCGGGTTTGTCGGTCCTGCCATCGTCCTGGCGATCGGCACACCCTTCATCGCGACGGCTTTCGTCGCCATGGGAGTCGTCTTCGGCGACCTGTCTGCTTCCTCGACGCGTGGAGTGACGATGGGCGTCTACGGCACGATCCTGTTCCTGGGGTTGTCGATCGGCCCGCTCTTGTTCGGACCTCTGGTGCAGAGCTTCGGCTACGCGGCCGGGTTCACCGCCGCTGCCGCGGTTGCGTCGGCGCTTGTGCTCGTGATGGCCGCGCTGCACGCGGAGCCGCTTCGCGGTCGGGCAGAGGTCCCACTGCCTCCGCCGGCGCCAGGGACCTGATGTACTCCGCCACAACTCTCGTGTGGCTGGGGAACGCAAGGGGGGGTAGTGAGTCCGGCCGGAAGATGCCAACTTCGAGCATCTCCGCCCCGGCAGCGGGCGGCGCCCCAGGGACCAGGCGACCCCTGTATGCGATGCCGATCATGCTCGGCGCGTCGGTCTTCGCGATATGGAACACCCCGATTAGCCCGGTCAGCTCTACGGGCGCGCTGATCTCCTCGCGGCACTCGCGTACTGCCGCGAGCGCGGGGTCCTCGTCATCGTTGACGAACCCACCCGGCAGGCACCAGAGGCCGTAGCCGGGCTCGATCGACCTGCGCCCCAAGACGATGCCGCCGTCTGCTTCCACGACCACCGCCGTCGAGACCTTCGGGTCGTGCCACAACACGAAGCTGTCGCGCGGGCAGGCCTCGACCTCGCGATCTTCGATGACCCGCGGCACGAGCGCGCTGCCGCAGTTGACGCAGAAATGCCCCATTACCAACTGGACTGTAACGGCCGGACGAGGTTACGTTTGCGCGGGCGCTGTGTGCTGCTGCGGCTTGGCGGGCGCCTTCATGTCCGCGACGCGGACCTGGTTACGGCCACCTTGCTTGGCGGCATAGAGAGCCTGGTCCGCGCGCTCCATCAACGTCGTGAAAAGGGCCGGCTCATCGGTGGCGGCGACCCCGATGCTGATCGTGAGCTTCAGCCCGCCCGGGAAGGTGGCCGCCGCGACCTTCGCCCGGACGCGCTCGGCGAGCGTCCGCGCGCCAGGCTCGGTGGTCTCGTGAAGGATCATCCCGAACTCCTCGCCGCCGTACCGCGCGCAGACGTCCGATTCGCGCGCGCCGGTGACGAGGATCGAGGCGAGCTCGGCAAGTACGGCGTCCCCGTTCAGGTGGCCGTAGGTGTCGTTGACCTGCTTGAAGTGGTCGAGGTCGATCATCATGAACGCGATCGCGTTGTGGTGGCGCCGCGCGCGCTGCATCTCCTGCAAGAAGCGCTGAGCCAGCGCACGCCGGTTCGGCAGCTTCGTCAGCTCGTCGGTCAGCGCGTTCTCCTCCTGCGCCTGGAAGAGCTGCGCGTGCCGGATTGCGATCGCCGCTTCCGAGGCGACGCCGTTCAGGAGGTCCGCCTGGTCTTCCGTGAGCTCGCGCCACGCGTTCAGGTACAGCTCCATCGCGCCCATCAGCTGGCCCGACCGCTGCACCGGGACGACGAGCACGTGCTGGGGATGGCCGCCGCCCTCGATCCCGGGAGCGGTCCGCTCGTCGAGCTTGACGACGAGCGGGCGCATGGCGGCGATGGCCGTTCGGACCGGCTCCTCGTCGAGCTTCCGGGTTCCTCCGCGGGCGCGTGCGGTCAGGTTGTACTCAGCCTCCCGGTGCATCAGGGCCCTGTCCTGCTGGACGAGGTACATGGCCCCGGCGACGGCGCCCATGATCCGGCCCGCGTGTGTGAGCGCGACGTTCAGCACCTCCTCCAGGGCAAGCGAGGAGTTGACGGCCGACGCAATCGCCAGGAGCAGGGCAGCCCGATCTCGCGCCCCACTCTCGTCGTCGAGGGCCGCCTGCAGCTCCCGGGTCGTGCCGCGGAGCCGCATCAGCGACACGGTCAGGAGTAGGAAGGCGAAAACGAGCAGCACCGAGGTGACGAGAAGTACCGCCGCGAGATCCAAGGGACCAAAACCCTCCCTGGGCTGAAGTTGTCATAGGTTAACGCTCGAGCCCCGAACTTTGAGCGCGGGGGAGGACAGTTGTCGCGCGCAAGCGCGATAAGGATTGGCCTTACTGATCGCTCCCCCGCGTAACCCCCTCCTCTCCTCGGCGACGCATGTAGTCGCTTGGAAGTGCACGCCTGGGTGACGGCCGGAGTAAATCCGGCCTAATGCTCCACTCAGAGGCTGGTTGAAAAGGCCCTTCGGGATATACTCGCCGTGATCTGGAGCCCCTCTCTTTCGACGACCTCCCGCTAGGTGGCGAATGGACCACCCGGCGACGCACCATTTCTGAATCAGAGATCGCGCTGTTTGCCGGCCTGTCCGGCGATTTCTCGCCGCTTTCGATCGAAGCCGCCCCAGGCCACGCCCGCCCGGCGCCCCCCACGCTCCTGGTCGCCATCGCGGTTGGCCTGGGCACGATCGACATGCCCGTGCCGTCGGTCGAGGAGTGGGAATGGCTCAACTGGAAGTTTCCCCGCACCGTTCATGCCGGCGACACGATCTACGCGCGCTGGACGCTGACCCAGAAAAGACCCCCGATCGGCGGGGCGACGACCTCGGTCGTCGTCTGGCGGGTAGACGTCCACACGGCCGACGGCGCCCTGTGTGCGGAGGGCGAGGTGGGCGCCAAGGTCAGGCGCCGCCTGCTCCCCAAGGAACGCGAGCGCATCCAGGAACCAGCCGCGGCCGGTCCCACGGGTGCCTCGGGTGCCTCAGGTGCCGCGGGTGCCGCCGGGGCGGCCGCGCCCCGCGGCAGGCGCCGGCGACGCCGCCCGGCCGGTGCAACCGGCCCGCTGTCCGACGCGGCGCCTGTCGCCGCCACCCCAACCGCCGCGGTCGCCACGCCTGAAAGGGCCGCTGGAGCGCCGAGAAGGCGGCGAAGGCGGCGACCATCAAGCGGCGCCTCAACCCACGATGGGGAACCTGGGGGGAATTCGTCGCCCTCGGCCGAGTCTGCGCCTCCGCCCGCTGCCTCAGCGATCCCGTCGAGCGCCACCGCGACCGAGCGCGGAGGCCTGAGCGGGGTGATCCGGCGGCTGCGGCAACCGAGACGAACGTAGAGGCCGCGGCCGCGCCTAGGCGGGAACCTCGAGCGTTTCCAGGAACTCGATCACCCGCCTGGTCAGCTGGGTCGGAGTCGAGGCGCCGCTTGTCACGCCGACCTTCTTGGCGCCCGCGAACCAGCTGAGGTCGAGGTCTTCGAACTTGTCGACCAGGTAGGCCGGCTTCTTGCCGAGCTTCTTGACCACCTCGACCAGGCGCAGCGAGTTGGAGGAGCGCGGGCTGCCGACCACGATGACCAGGTCGACGTGCTGCGCCGCTTCGACGGCAGCCTCCTGCCGCTCCTGGGTCGCCCGGCAGATCTCGTTGTGCACCTCGGCCTGCGGGAAGCGTGCCCTGACGCGATCGATCAGGTCTTCCGTGTCCCAGACCGAAAGCGTCGTCTGGCACGTGACGGCGATCCGGTCGCCCTGTAGCTCGAGCGCGTCGATGTCGTCGGGATCCTGGACCAGATGAACCTTGCCCGGCGCCTCGCCCATCACGCCCTCAGGTTCAGGGTGGCCCTTGCGGCCGATGTAGACGACGTCGTAACCCTTGTTGGCAAGGTCGGCCACCAGCTCATGAGTCCGCACAACGTCTGAGCACGTGGCGTCGACGGGCTTGAGCCCAAGCTCGACCGCCCGCTGCTTGACCTGCGGCGACACGCCGTGCGCGGTGAAGATGACGGTCCCTTCCTTGATCTGGTTCAAACCCGCAAACCGGTCGGGCTGATCCACCAATGCGATGCCCTGGGCCTGGAGGTCGTCCGTGGCATGAGTGTTGTGGACGAGCATCCCGAGCATGTGCACGGGCCCATTGGTCTCCTCGCGTACGCGCTTGGCGATCCGGAACGCGTCGACCACACCGTGGCAGTACCCGCGCGGCGTGATCTTGAGGACTTCCATCTCCAATCGAGTCTACGCGACCGATTTTGACGCGATGGCTCGGTTGGCGACACGGCTGGTTGGTGTCCTCAGCCGATACCCGCGAAGAGATCGTTCTCCGGAAGCTCGGAGCCGGGCTTGCCTCGCGCCAGCTGGTAGTACTCCGTCCCGAACGCGAGCTCGTAGATCTGGCTCGCCATCGTCGCGAACCACGAGTTGGGATCGTTCTGGCTCACATGCGCACCGAACGCCTGGCGTTTCTGGTCGACGTAGTCGTGGACGTCGACGCGGGTGGTCACGAGCTCGTCGGGCGTGCCGGCTATGCGCATGTTTGCGTTCTGGCGCTGCGCCTCTTCCGGCATCTGCGTCATGAAGGCTTCCATCATCGATCGGGGAATGGCGGTGTAGTAGAGCTTCTTCGGAGCCCAGCCTTCGCGCTCGAGCAGGTCGAGGGCCGCGTTCGTGACGAAGTGCGCCTTGATGTGGTCGGGGTGCCCGTAGACGCCGTCCTCGGCGTACGTCACCACCACGTCGGGCCGCTCATCGCGCATCAGCGCGGCCAGCTTGGCCGCCGCTTCGTCAAGTCGCGCCTGGTGGAACGAACGCGGGTCCTTGTTGTCCGCAGTGTCAACCATGCCCGAATCGCGATAGCCGAGGACCTCGATCCGGTCGACTCCTAGAATCTCGCCCGCGTTCTTCAGCTCCTGGGTCCGTATCTCGCCCAGGCGCGGACGCGACGACGCCTCGTCCATGTTGTAGATCTCGCCAACCTCCCCGCGGGTCGCGGTGGCGAGCACCACACGATGACCGTGGGCTTTGGCCTTCATCATCACGCCGCCGGTCGAGATCGACTCGTCGTCGGGATGGGCGTGAACGAGGAGCAGCGTTCCCATTTAGTGCTCTCCGATCAAGATGTCGGCGAGCCGCTTGATTCCCCCGTGTCCCGGTCCCGGGATGGTTCGATCGGCGGCGCCGACGACCTCCGGAGGCGAACCTTCCACGGCGACCCCAAGCCCAGCCCACGCGATCATCGACGCGTCGTTACGCCCGTCACCAACCGCCACACACTGATCTTGCGGTATGCCGAGCCTGTCGCACAGAAACGCGACTGCCGAAGCCTTGTCGCTCTCGACGCTCGTGAACTCGAGATAGGTCGGCACCGACGTCGCAACGTTCAACCTGCCGTCCCACCGTTTCCTCGCTTCCGGCATGAGCGTCTCCAGGGTCGAGGCGGTCGACACGATCACCAGCTTGGGCGAGGTGGAGCCCATGGCCGCGTCGAGGTCGCCCACCACGTGGATCTCCATACCGGCGTGGTTTGCATATTCGTGAGCCTCGGGTCTGTCGCGCTCGACGATCAATTTGTCGTCCCGATACGCCTGGACGTGCAGATCTCTCTCTTGGGCAAAGCGGATCACTTCCATGGCGAGATCGTGCTTAACTCCATGGTCGAGCATCTTGGTGCCGTCCGGCAGGCGGATCTCGGCGCCCTGGTAGCAGATGATCGGACCGTCGAGGCCAAGCCTCTCGACCCAGGGCAGCGCACCCGGAAAGGGCCGGCCGGTGCACGCGACGACGGTCACACCCGCAAAGATGATCTGGCCCAACGCCTCGACGTCGCGAGGGTCGAGGTTCAACTTCATGTCGAGGATCGTCCCGTCGAGGTCGAGGGCAACCAGGCGGTATCTGAGGGCGAGCGTTATCTCTTGACCTCGGGATTCAGAAGGTTTGGCGGGCGGCCACCGCGGACCGCCGTCGCCATGTTGCGCGCGGCCATCGCGGACATCTCCGATCGCGTGCGCACGGTGGCGCTGGCGATGTGCGGGGCGAGAACGACGTTGGGCATTGGGATCAGGCCTGGGTGGACCGCCGGCTCCCGCTCGTAAACGTCCAGGGCGGCGCCCGCGATCTTCTTGGCGTTCAGCGCATCGACCAGCGCCGCCTCGTCGACCACCGGGCCGCGCGAGGTGTTGATGAGGATCGCGGTCCTCTTCATCTGGCTGAACTGCGGGGTGCTGAGCAGGTGTTGAGTCTCTTGGGTCAGAGGCACGTGTACCGAGACGAAATCGGATTCCGCGAGCAGCCTGCCCAGGTCGACCCGCGTCGCGCCCAGGTCTCGCTCGGCGTCCGGAGGCATGGGCTGAGGGTCGTAGTACAGCACTCGCATGTTGAATCCCTTAGCGCGATGCGCCACGCCGCGGCCGATTCTGCCCACCCCGATCAGCCCAAGCGTCGCACCATGGACGTCCGCGCCCAGCATCATGTCGATCGCCCATCCCCTGAAGCGTCCCTGACGGGTGAAGCTGTCGGCCTCGACGATTCTTCGCGCGGCGGCCATCAGCAGAGTGAAGGCAAAGTCGGCGGTTGCGTCGTCCAGCACGCCTGGTGTGTTCGTGACCATGACCTTGTGCGCCGTGGCGGTAGGTACGTCGATGTTGTCGAACCCGACAGCCACGTTGCTGACGATCTTCAAACCGGGCGCCGACAGGACGGTCTCGCGAATCGGGTCCATCAGCTGGCTCATGATCCCGACACAGCCTTCGGCGGCTCGCCTGATGCTCGCCTCGTCTAACGGCTGACCCGCAGGGTAGGCGACCACGTCGGCGGCTTCGGCCAGGATCGCCGGACCCGGGTCGAGGATGGGGTGCATAAGGAGGACGCGTGGTCGACCGCCCGTGCTCATGGATTCAGTCCCAGCTCCTGTGCGATCGGTTTCAGGGCATCGCGGACGAGCTCCACGTGCTCGTCGAAGGGTATACCGAGCGCCTCTGCTCCTGCGACGAGCTCCTCGCGATGCACGCCGCGGGCAAACGCCTTGTCTTTCATCTTCTTGCGCACCGTGCTCGGCTCGACTGCGCTCAAGGATTTGTCGGGCTTGACCAGGGCGCAGGCGATGATGAAGCCACACATCTCGTCCACGGCGTTCAGCGCTTTCCGGATGTTGGTGTCACGAGCGACGTTCAGGTAGTCGGCGTGCGAGGCGATGTCGTCGAGGATGTCCTCGGGCCAGCCTCGCTCCCGCAGCATCGCTATCCCGCGCATCGGATGGAGGTCGAGTGTCGGGCCCGACTCGTAGTCCCAATCGTGGATGAGGCCGAGCACGGCCCATCGCTCCTCGTCCTCGCCAAAGCGACGGGCGTACGCGCGCATCGCCGCCTCGACGCTGCGCATGTGGCGGCGCAGCTGATCCGTCTTGGTCATCGACGTGACGAGCTCCCACGCTTCCTCTCGAGTCGGTTGCGTCAGATCAATATCTCCCTTAGGGCCTCGAGGAGGCGTTCGTGCTGGTCGCGTGTGCCGACCGTGATCCGGAACCATCCGGCGATCGGCTCACGATCGTAATGGCGGACGAGTATGCGCCGCTCTCGTAAGGCGTCGGCGACCGCGGCCGCCGCGTTGCCCGGTGCCGGCTTGACGAAGACGAAATTGGCCTCCGAGGGCGAGTGCTCGAAACCCAGCTCGTGGAGCTGGAGCTCCAGCCAGCGGCGCTCCGCGACGACGTGGTCGACGATCTTGCGGTGATGCTCGTCGTCCTCGATCGCGGCTTTCGCCGCCACGATCGCCAGGCGGTCCAGGTTGTACGAATCTTTGACCGCATCCAGGTCCGCGATGAGCCCTGGGCTCCCAAGCGCGTAGCCGATTCGCATGCCCGCCAGCGCATAGGACTTGGACATCGTGCGAAGGATCAGGAGGTTCGCGTGCTTCGCCAGCAGGGGAACCTGCGACTCGAACGCGAAATCGACGTATGCCTCGTCGAGCACAACCACGCCTTTCGATCGGACGAGGACGTGCTCGACCGACACGCCGCCGTGCCAGGTCCCCGTCGGCGAGTTGGGGTTGACGAGGAACTTGAGCGGCGCCGGGTCGTCCATCAGCTCGCTTGACCACGTGAACATGTCGTTGCTGGGGTTGGGCGACGGAACGGCGTCGTGGAGCCTGCACAGCGGCTCCAGCAGCGGATAGGTTGGAGTGGGATAGGCGACGCGGTCGCCGGCGCCGGCGAAGGCGCGCAGGCACATCTCGATCAGCTCATCCGCGCCGTTTCCGAGCGTGACCTGCGACACGTCGAGGTCGAAGTGCCTGGCGATGGCCTCCCGCGCCGGGGCGGCGGTCGGGCTCGGATAAAGACGCAAGTACTCGTCTGCCGCAGCCTTGATGGCTTCGATCACCCGCGGTGAGGGGGCCAGCGGCGACTCGTTGGTGTTGAGTTTGACCCAACCCTCGCCGTCGGGCGGCTGCTCGCCCGGGACGTATGGCCGGAAGCCGGCCAGCCCCTTTCTCAGGAAGCTTTTCGACATTCGAGCAGAAATGTTTCCAGAGCCAGGCGTGGGCTGACGTTTTGCTCGAGGTAGCCGAGCGTGTCATACGAGAGCTCGATCAAGCGCGCCCAGCGGCCCTGCTCGCGGCCGCGACTCGCGAGCATCCTCTTGCGCAGCTCGAGCTGCCAGCTCGCGATCGCGAAGAGCGCCGGGTCCTCTGCCTCCCCTTCGTTCTTCCGCCAGGCCATCTGTCCCGCGTCGAGCTCCGCGGCCACCCGCAGCGGCACGTCCGCGGGAGCGCCGAAAACCTCCTCAAGGCGACGGGTCCATTCGTGGTGGAGCTCGATCACGCCCTGGTCATCGGCCACCCGCGCCGCCCATCCGGGCCGGCCTCGTGCCAGCTCGGCGATGAGACGTGCCCGACCGGCTTCGACGCCCTGCCCGGTGAGCAGCTTCTCGATCTCGGGCGCGGGCACCGGGTGAAAGAACACACGCTGGCAGCGCGATACGACCGTAGGCAGCACGACGAACGGATTGAGGCTCGGCGTCGTGAGGACGATCACGCGATGCGGGTGCGGCTCCTCGAGCGTCTTGAGCAGCACGCTCTGGTCCTGGTCGCGCAGGCGGCCCACATTGGCAAGCAGCGCCACGCGTCGGGTGCCGACGGCGGGCTTGAGGTTCAGGAAAGCCTGGAGCGACAGCTCGTGGAACTCTGGAGGCTTCTCCGGCAGGAGGCGGATCTCGTTGATCGAGAGCGGCTTGATGCGGTCGTCTTCCCAGTAGTCCGGGTGCCGGCCGAGCGCGGCCTCCGGCAGCAGGGCTGTCGCAAGCAACCGCGCGACGGTGGCCTTACCCAGGCCCGACTCCCCGACAAACAGGTAGGCGTGCGCGAGGCGGTTGCTCTCCACCTGGGAGCGCAGCTGCTCGAGCGCCTGAGGCTGACCGGCGACGCTGGAGAACAGTTCGGTCACGGGGTCTGAGGAGGCGCCGCTCGCCGGGCTTTTGTCTCGCGCTCGATGGCCAGGCGCTGCGCGCGACCCTGCAGCCACACCTCGCGGATCCGCTGCAGCGCGGTCAGATTCGTCACGACCGCAAGCAGGAAGACGACCGCGTAGAGCACCACTCCGCCGAAAAGTCCAGAGAAGACGAGGCCGATCACGGTCACGACCACGCGCTCCGGGCGCGCGAAGAGCCCGGAGTCGCAGGTAAATCCGAGGCTCTGCGCACGGGCTCGCACGTAGCTGACCAGGAACGAGCCGGCCAGCGCCGCCAGCGTCGCAAGCACCAGCCATCGCTGGAGCGGGCCGCCCATGCCGATGAAGTACGCGGTGAGACCGGCGTAGATCGCCCCTTCCGAATAGCGGTCGAGCGTGGAGTCGAGGAATGCGCCGTACGGATAGCTCGCATGGGTCGAGCGCGCCAGGGCGCCATCGAGAATGTCACATGTCCCGGCGAAGATCAGGACCACGCCAGCCCACCGCAGCTGGCCGAAAGCCACCAGGAATGCCGCGCCGAACGTCAGCGCCACGCCCACGACGGTGACCTGGTTCGGAGTCAACGGCACGCGCCCGACCGCCGACATCAGGGCTTCGGCCTGCCGGCGGACCCAGTCTTCAAACCGCGTTGTGAACATGTCGCTCCCCTGGTTGCCGGGCCGCGTCGCGTGCGGCCTCACGCGCTTCTTCGTAAACCTCGATCACCTGTGCCGCGACAGCATCCCAGGCGTACCGGCGGGCCTTTTCGTGCCCGAACGCGCCCATCCGACCTCTCAGCTCAGAGTCCCGAGCCAGGATGATCAACGCCGCACCGAGCTCAGCCCATCCCTTGGGGCGCACCGTCAGGCTGTCGCGGCCGGGCTCCAGCACCGACATGTAGCCGGGGATCTCGGTCGCGACGACAGGCAGGCCAGAGGCCATCGCCTCCAGGAGCACGATGCCAAAGCTCTCGGCGCCGGTCGCGGGAGCGCAGAAGATGTCCGCGCTGCCGTAGTAACGCGGCTTGACCGAGTCGGGGACATAGCCCGCCATCACCACGTTGGGGAGCCTGTGGCGGGAGATGTAGGACTCGATCCGGCCGCGCATCGGTCCGTCGCCGACGATGATGAGGCGGGACTGAGGCACACGCGCGCGCATGAACTCATAGCCTCGAAGCAGGTCGCCCAGCCCCTTTCGCTTCTCCAGCCGTCCGACGAAGAGGATGTTCAGGTTGTCATCGCGCAGGTGACGGATTGGTGAAAGACCCGGCTTGAACACGTTGACGTCGATGCCGTTCGGGATGACCCGGAGGGGAAAGTCGGGAAAGTAGCGGTTGAAGAACATACGAGCGGGCTCGCTCACGGCAATCCCTCGATGGATGTGCTCCAGGTATGGGTGCAGGATGCCTCGGCCGTAGTAGTACCCGATGTTGGAACGGGAGAACGCGTGGAACGTGCCCACGTTCGCGGTGGCCGACATGCGCAGCATTGTGAGCGGCAGCGCGGGCATCAGCGGCTCGTGGAAGTGAAGCACGTCGAAGCGCTCCTGCTCGATGATCGCCGCCACGCGGTTGCCCAGATGAAAGCTCAAGGTGATACGGGCCACCGAGTCGTTGACGGGGACGGAGATCGGGCTGCCGATACGGTAGAACTCACGAGTGTCGAAGTCGATGTCGGAGCGGCTCGAGGGGGCGAAGATGCGCACCTCCTGGCCCTGCTGCCGGAGCTGTCCGGCGAGGTATCGGACGTGGTCGTTCACGCCGCCGGGCGAAGCGAAATCGTAGGGCGAGACGAGTCCGACCTTCATCCTGCCGACCTTAAGGCGAGTTGGCCCAGATGGCGTGTGGAACATGCCACTGCTCCGGATGGCGCCGAATGAAATTCTCGAGCTGGCGCAGCACCTCCTGGGTGGCGCGCACCTGGTCCGCCCGCGGGTCCCCGGTGTCCTCGGCGAAAACCAGCGGAGCGGCCTCCGCCTGGTAGGTGTCGTCCGGCAACCGGTAAACACAGACAGGGAGGATCGGCGTGCCGGTGCGCAACGCAATCGCGGCGGGGCCCAGCGGAATCGGCGCGAGGCGCCCGAAGAACGGCATCGGGAAGCCCGTACCGACAATATCGCGGTCGATCGCCGTGACCACCATCTCCTCGTCCCGCAGCGCCTGCAGAACCTTGCGAATGCCCCCCATATCGAGCGTAAGGACGCTGATCCCGAGCCTGGCTCGTGTGCCGCGATACCACTCGAACATCGCTCGCGGTTCCAGCTCCTCGGCGAAGAAGCTGACTGGCGTGATCGTCGCCGACCAGATCGCGGACACGACCTCGTACGAACCCATGTGGCACGACACGACGAGCACTCCCCTGCCAAGAGCGCGAGCCTGCTCGAGATATTCCATTCCTTGCACCTTCAGCCAGGGTCGCATGGTCTCGACGGAAGTCCTCGGCAGCATCATCAGGTCCGCGTATGCCTTGGCGTGATTTCGAAAGTTGAGCCACGAAATGCGTCGCAGCTCGCGCGGGTCGTGTTCGAGCTCCGGGCACGCGATCTTCAGGTTGTATTCGAGGCGAGGTCGGGCCAGCGGCGAGAACAACCACGCAAATCGCGCCGCCAGCACCGCGAGCGCGTAAGCCAGCGGGCGCGGTAGGCGTTCGACCACCGATTGCACGGCCTTGAATGCGCGGTATCGCCACAACTCACCCCTCAGCGTGGGTGAACATCGGACGGAACGCGTACCACTGGTCGGGACGCTCTTTGATGAAATCCTCGAAGCGGTTGACCACGCGCTGCATCAACACTTCTTTCGTCTCGCCGGGCGCCCATGTCAGCGGGGCGTCGAGGTGGACGTGATGGTGACCTGGGGAGGTTGTGTACTGGCATGCGGGCATCAGGGCCGCGCCAGTCTTGAGGGCGATGGCAGCCGGTCCGCCGGGAACGACCGCGCGCCTGCCAAAGAATCGAACGCCGACTCCGGGGCCCTGCTCGAGATCGCACAGCAGGGCAACGATCCCGTTGTCCTGAAGGGCCTGCGTGATGCCGCGCACCGCCGACCGGCCAAGCGCGATGACGTTCAGCCCAAAACGCTGGCGGCTGTGAACGACCTCATCGTCGAGCGACCCGGGGAAGCGCTCCGCCACAGCAGAGACCGCATATCCAAGTGCGCCCGCGTAGGACCCCGCCATGTCCCACGAGCCCATGTGTGGGACGGCCATGATCGCCCCCCGGCCCCTGGCGAGCGCGGCATCGACGTGGTCAAGGCCGTCGATGCTCATGCGCTGACGGAGCTCGTCGGGGCTGAGGCTGCCGATGAGCAAGAAGTCCGTGAGCATGCGCCCATAGTTTTGAAACGCGCGGCGCGCAATCCGCGCAACCTCTGGGTCTGAGCGCTCGCGACCGAGTACCGCCGCGTAGTTGTCCAGGGCTGCACGCCGCTGCCCGGCGCTGAGCCAGAACCACGCCGCACCACCCGGCGCTGCCGCAGCGTGCCGAAGCCCCGGCGGAACCGCCCGGAGAACCCTCGCACTGAGGCGGTAAGCAGCCCCGCCCAGCGCGAAGCCGCGGCCCTGCGGCGAGCTAGACGGCCGATCGGCGCCCTTCGGGCGCCTAGCCGGCGTCATCGCCTGCGCTGCTCGCTCACGCATCTACGGATGCGCTCGCTGCGCTGCTCGACGCTTCCTTGGCTTCGGCCGTCGATCTCGCCGCAGGTCGCGCGCCTCCACGCCGGGCGGGGCTAGTGCCGAGCAGGCGCAGTCGCGGGCTTGGTACGAGCGACCCGTCGGGGTACGCCGCCGTTGGCTCGCGCCTTATCACCCTCGATGAACTCCTCCACCAGGCGCCGTGCCTCGTTGTCGCTGTACTGGACGGGCGGAGACTTCATGAAGTACGAGCTCGGGCTTTCCAGCGCGCCACCGATTCCGCGGTCGAGGGCCAGCTTGATGCAGCGGACCGCGTCGATCACGATGCCCGCCGAGTTCGGCGAGTCGTGAACCTCGAGCTTGAGCTCGACGTTCAACGGCACGTCGCCGAAGGAACGGCCCTCGAGCCTGATGTAAGCCCACTTGCGGTCGTGCAGCCAGGGCACGTAGTCCGAGGGACCGATGTGCACGTTTTCCGCGCCTACGTCGTAGTCGAGCTGCGAGGTGACCGACCGAGTCTTCGAGATCTTCTTCGACATCAGGCGGTCGCGCTCGAGCATGTTCAGGAAGTCGGTGTTGCCACCGAAGTTCAGCTGGTAGGTCCGCTCCAGCTTCACGCCGCGGTCCCGGAACAGGCGCGTCAGCACGCGGTGGATGATCGTCGCGCCGACCTGCGATTTGATGTCGTCGCCGATGATCGGGACGCCGGCCTCCTCGAAGCGCTTGCCCCAGTAGTTCTCGCGAGCGATGAAGACCGGCATGCAATTCACCATCGCGCAGCCCGCCGCGAGGATCTGCTCGACGTACCATTTCGTCGCTTCCTCGGAGCCGACCGGGAGGTAGCTGACCACGAGGTCGGCT
>DATBZR010000072.1:0-6070 GCA_036513095.1 Candidatus Dormiibacterota bacterium
CTAATCGTCCCTGTCCGTTCCAGATCCCGACATCGAGCTACTCCGGTTTGGACACCGCTTCAACCTCTGGCAGCGCTGGCTGAGCAGAGCGATGCGAGCCGTTCATCTTCTTGATCCGCTCGCGGGTGAACCGGCCCATGAACAGCGGCGAACGGCCGGGTCTTCCGGCTCATCAAGCGTCGTGCAACTCGAACTTGACCCCTTGAGCGAGCGGAAGTTCGGTTCCGTAATTGATCGTGCAGGTCTGCCGGCGCATGTATGCCTTCCACGCATCCGACCCGGCCTGGCGGCCGCCGCCGGTCGCCTTCTCGCCACCGAACGCGCCTCCGATCTCCGCACCTGAAGTGCCTGCATTGACGTTTGCGATGCCACAGTCGGAGCCAGCTACCGAGAGCCAAGTTTCCGCCGAGTGCAGGTTAGTCGTGAACAATCCACTGGACAAACCTTGCGGCACGGAGTTGTTGAGGTCGATCGCCTGCTCGAGGGTTTCGACGCTGAAGACATGAAGAATCGGCGCGAAGATCTCTTCAGCGCAGATCGGCATGTCACGGCGAGATTTGAAGATCGTCGGCTGAACGTAGTATCCGCCTCGGTCAGGCAGGACCTCTCCACCATGAAGCAGCTCACCGCCCTGCGCTTTGATCGTCGCCACGCCGTCGAGGAACGCCTCGACTGCATCGGCTGAAATGAGCGGGCCCATGAGCGTTTCGCCATCGAGCGGGTCGCCGATGTTTACGGTCGCGTATGCGCGTGCCAGCCTCTGAACGAAAGCATCGGCAATGCCTCGTTGCAGGATCAGCCGCCGAGTGCTCGTACATCGCTGTCCGGCGGTTCCAACGGCGCCGAAGACGACGGCGCTGAGGGCGAGGTCGAGGTCGGCATCGTCGAGCACCACGACGGCGTTGTTTCCACCCAGCTCGAGAATCGCGCGGGCCCCGCGCTTCCCGATGGCCGTCGACACCCGCTCGCCTAGAGCGCAGGAGCCGGTCGCCTGGATCAATGGAACCAGAGGGTCGGCGAGCAGCGCTTCTCCAGTCGTGGCGCCGGAGCCGATAACGAGATTGAAGATACCTTCGGCCTCCGTGGAGCGAGTCACCTCGTGGAAGATCTTCTGCGCCGCGATCGAGATGAGCGGGGTCAGGCTCGAGGGCTTCCAGACAATGCTGTCGCCGCAGACGACCGCGATCGCCCATCCCCAGCCGGGCACGGCGAGCGGGAAGTTGAAGGCGGAGATGATGCCAACGACCCCGAGCGGATGCCACTGCTCGGTCAGCCGGTGGAACGGCCGCTCCGAGTGCATCTGGTTGCCATAGAGCTGGCGCGATAGGCCGACGGCGAAGTCACAGATGTCGATCACCTCTTGGACCTCGCCGAGGGCTTCGCTCATGATCTTGCCGTTCTCGAGGCTGATGAGACGGGCGAGGTCCTGCTTGCGCTCGCGAAACGCGTCGCCAAGCCGGCGCACAATCTCTCCGCGCCTGGGCGCGGGCACCATCCGCCAGCGACGGAACGCCTCGTCCGCCGACCTCGACACTGCGCCACATTCCGCCGCCGTCGCGGTCGCCACCGACGCAAGCACTTTGCCGGTCGAGGGGTCGTGGGTAGCCAGCTTCGGCCCGGTCGGCTGCTCGACAAACGCACCGCCTCGCGCCACGCCGGATACTGATCCGCCCAGCTCGATCCCGAACGCTCGCAAGATCTCGTCCTTGCTGCCGACGGGCGACGTCTTTACCTTCACTTCGACCTCCTTGGCTCTGGCCATAGGCTACTCGGGGATGTATGGCGATCTTAAACTCGAGCTGCGAATGGGTCGGCGCGGAGAGGGTCGTCTATTCGCAATAGGTGTAGATTCGCTAACCGGTGGACGCGATCGACAGGGTCCTCATGAACACAAGGCTTCACTACCTCGGAAGCGCAGCTCGCATCATCGAACCCGTGCAACATTTGGCGATCCTCACATGTATGGACGCTCGCGTTGACGTCAACGCCCTGCTGGGGCTCCGGCCGGGAGACGCCCACGTGATCCGCAACGCTGGAGGCCGCGCCTCGAGTGACGCTCTTCGAGCGTTGGCCATATCGCAGGCGGTCATGCACACGCGCGAGGTTATGGTGATCCACCACACGGATTGCGCACTGGGCCGCTTCAGCCAGGCGCAGCTGAATGAGCAGATCACAACGGCCAGCGGCCACGGTTTCGCAGAGGAGCTAGGCTGCTTCACGGACCCAATCCAGGCGATCGCTGAGGACGTGGAGCGCCTGCGCGCGTGTCCTTATCTGCCAGCTCGCGACAGGGTGCGGGGCTTCATATACGACCTAACCTCCAACGTGGTGACAGAGGTGCCCGTTCCGCATCGACCTCCAACGTAGCCATCCGTCTCATCGCTTATCGCAAGCATCGCCGTTGGCGCGCTTATTTGGACGGATCAAGCTCTATGCGCGAGGCGCCGGTCCTTGGCTCACCTCAAGCTTGCCGCCGGCCCATATGGTCCGTACGAAATTGCGTCTTGTGTCGCTCTCACGCTGCGGCTGACGCAGCAATTCGTGCCAACCAGGCAGACCAAACGGTCGATCCAACGCAAGGCCAGGACGAATTGGAGGCGTCGCCGTGAGCCCACGCCCTCAAGGGCGGGGTCGTTCGCGGGATTAGTGTGCTGCCGGCAGGCTCGCCTGCCGGCAGCTTCGTTTCTAGAGGTCTTCGTGGATCAGCCGGCCGAGTGTCTGGTACTTCTCGGGCTGGCTGCTCTTGAGATAGAACGCGAGTCCGATGCCGGCCGCGATGATGATGAGGTCGATCGGGCCGAGCCAGCGCGCGAACCCGAGCCCTCCGCTGACGAAGTCGATGTTGGTGAACAGCAGGTACAGCACAAACGCCTGGCCGATAAACGAGATGATCGGCGCGACGATCGTGCTCCACCAGTGGACCTCGGTCCCGTGGTGCTGCAAAAAGTAACGCAGGATCGCGACCGAGACGAGGGCCTGGACCGCGAGGATCACGATCACGCCCATGATCGCCATCAGCCCGTAGAGGTCTACGTACGCCTGCTGCGTCGGGTTGTGGACGCCCGCGAAGATCGCGAACAGGATCACGATCACCGCCGCGATCACCGACTGCGTGATCGACGCAATGTGCGGGCTCTTCCACCGTGGGTGAGTGCGGCCCAGCGCCGCGGGCAGGATCCTTTCACGGCCGAGTGAATAGAAGTAGCGGCTCGCGGTGTTGTGGAACGCCATGCCGCAGGCAAACGATCCCGTGATGATCAGGATGCTGAGTGCCTGGTCGACACCGAGTCCGATGTACTGCTGTGCGGGGCCAAGGTAGAACTGAGCGGCGTTCCCTTGCGCCTGGGCGATCACATCCTTGAGGGTGGCGTAGCCCGCGAACGGAGCCCAGCTCGTGAGGATGTAGAAGATGCCGAGGCCGACGACCGAGATGTACATCGCCTGCGGCACGACTCGCTTGGGGTTTTTTGATTCTTCGCCGTAGTTGGGAGCCATCTCGAAGCCGACCCACGACCAGAACGCGAAGAACAGACCGATGGCCGGGATGCCGGCGGCGAGAGATCCGACCGCCGGGAAACCCTGAAACGCCTTGACCGGGTTGAGCGCCTCGAGCGTGAATGCGGTCGAGGTGGTCGCGCCGCGCACGATCATGGCGGCGTCGAAGATCAGGAGGAAAAGGATCTCGCCGACCAGGAGCACACCAAGCACCCGCGCAGTGATGCGGATGTCGAAGTAGGTGATCACTGAGATGAGCACGACCATCAGCAGCGCGAGGTATGGCCACTGAATTCCGTTCAGCCACCCCGCCCCGGTCGCTGTCCCGATCTGGCTCAGCTTCAGGTTGAGGAAGAACGCGAAGCCTCCGGCGAGCGATGCTTCGAATACTGAATAGGCGACCACCGCCCCAAAGCCGGTGCCGAGCCCGAGCTCGCGTCCCAGGCCGTGGCTGATGTACGAGTAGAAGCCCCCTGCGGTCGTCACTTTGCGCGACATCGCCACGTATCCGACCGAGAAGATGGTGAGGATGATGGTGGCGAACAGGAAAGCGGCCGGCGCCCCGAGGCCGTTGCCGAAACCGACGGCAAGCGGGGTGTTGAAGAGCATCGCCGAGATCGGAGCCGAGCCTGTCACCGTGAGGAAAAGGACGCCCCAAATACCGACCGCGTGCTTACGAAGTTGCGGTACGTCCGCTCGCTGCGAGACGTCGAAGATGTCCGCCTCCGCCTGCGCGATCGGCTCAACGCCAATGTCAACCCTACTGTCAGCCATGTTGCGTCCCCTCCCGGTGCTTCCGAATTACGGTGGCCGTCAATAAATCTCCAGGTACTCCTGGAGCTCCCAATCCGTCACGTGGTCCGCGAATCTCTGAAGTTCGTACCGGCGCATGACGGTGTACGCCTGTACGAACTCTTCGCCGAGCAGGTCTGTGATCCTTTTGTCGCCCTCGAGCAGGCTGAGCGATTCCTCGAGCGTGGTCGGAAGCTTCGGCTTCGTCTCGTCCTCCTCGGCAGGCGCGTGAGCGGCCGGCTCGAGCTCTAGCTTGTCGACGATCCCAAGCAACCCGCTCGCGAGCAGCGCAGCCCCGACGAGGTACGGATTCGAAAGACCCGACGGCCCACGGTTCTCGATGTGGCGGCTGTCCGCCGAACCGCCCTTGATCCGCACCAATGCGGAGCGGTCCTCGGGACCCCACGAGACGTTGGTCGGGCTGAACGTGTGCCGGCGGCGCCGCTTGAGGCAGTTCAAGGTGGGAGCCAGCAGCGCGTATGTCGAAGCGGCGTGCTGCAGCTGGCCGGCGATGAACTGCCGCCCGACCTTCGACAGCCCGTGCTCCGCGCCGTCCTCTGACATCGCGTTTTTGCCGCCGTCGATTAGCAGCAGGCTGATGTGCGTGTGCGCGCCGCAGCCGGCCGAGCTCGCGAAAGGCTTGGACATGAACGACGCGAGCAGTCCCTCACGCCGCGCGATCTCCTTGACGCCATTCTTGAAGCTGAAGGTGAGGTCCGGACCCGCCATGCCACGGCCCGGCGCGTAGGCGATCTCCCACTGCGAACCCGCGTACTCGCAATTGGCGGTGATGACATCGATGCCGAACTCGCGCATCTGGTCGACGATCCGCTCGATGGCCGGGACCCACGTGTTCCGAACAGAGTTGAAGATGTGGTAGCCGTTGAAGAGCGGTTTGTGAGTCTCCGGGTCGAGTAGGTAGAACTCGCATTCGGTCCCGATCACCGGCTCATAGCCCATCTCATGGCAGCGATCAAGCACCCGCCGGAAGACGTGGCGCGGCGAGGCGGCGAGCGGCCGGCCGTCGGCCCATGACGCTTCGCAGATGAACCTCGCAGTGCCCTCCGCCCACGGCACGACGGCCCCCGTGGCTGGATCTGGGCGAAGCAGCTGGTCGGCGTACCCGACCTCCTCGTTGTAGAGAGTGCCAGGCACGACGTCGGACCTGGTGTCGAGCACCGCCGCGCCGCCGTACATGTTCAGACCATCCTTCGCATAGCTCGCCGCGTGATCGATTGGGACTATCTTCGAACGGCTGGTTCCATGCATGTCCGGCAGCTCGAAACGCACGTTGCGGACGCCTCGCTCCTTCCACTGCGCAAGCTGCCGCTCGACGGAAACGGACTTATCCTCGGCGATCACGATGGCCTCAACTCCTGGTTCCGTTATCCCAGGCGCCGATCTCGAGGCCGATCCTCGCGGCCAGCGCCTTCACTGATTCCTCGCTCGGCCCCGTTGTAACGGCCAGCACGCCGCCCTCGCGCCCGTCGCCGCGCAGCAGCGCATCCGCGAGAGCTCGCGGCGGCTGCAGATGGCGCCCGTCCCATCCAAGTGACGGATAAGAGTCGTGCACGACCACCAGCGACCCCTTCGGGCCGCGGATCAGCACCTCGAGCTCGACGAAGTGACCGACGTCCCAATCCGCCGCCGGCGCTTGCACCGGACGGCCCTCGAGCTCGCCGAGCAGGGTCTCGATCGGGGGCCGGCTGCCCCAGAGCCGCCCGGTGCGCACGTTCGCGATCAGCCGCGCGCCCAATTCCCGCGCCTCCTCGACCAGGCGCTC
>DATBZR010000073.1:0-10713 GCA_036513095.1 Candidatus Dormiibacterota bacterium
AGAATTCATCAAGCAAGTTGGTGTTCTTTGCCTGCCCCTCTCCTTAGCCGCGCGCAAAGCGGCGTTAACGATGGGACCAAATGATTGCCCCCCTGAACGGCGGGACGGGATTGGTAGAATGCCCCCGGCCGCCGCCCCCAACGTTATGAAAATGGCCAAGCTCGTTCCCGGTCTGCTTCTCATCGCACTCTGCGTTGTTGCGTGCGGGGGGAGCTCCGGACCTGGGGTCACTCTCGGCAAGAAGATCGCATTTCTTCTGCCCGACTCCCAGGCCGTCCGTTACGAGACCCAGGATGCGCCGCTGTTCGCAGCCAAGTTGAAGTCCCTTTGCTCGGACTGCACGATCGACTATCGAAATGCGCATGCGGACTCCTCTGTCCAGCTCACCCAGGCCGAGGCCGCGCTGGCCGGAGGAGCAAACGTCCTGGTGCTCGATCCGGTCGACCCCGCCGCGGCATCGCCCATCGTCGCGAGGGCCAAGGCGCGGCAGGTCCCGGTCATCGCGTACGACCGGCTCGCCCTGAACGCACCTGGTGTCGCTTACTTCATGTCCTTTGACGACGCGGCGGTCGGGCCCCTTCAGGCCAATGGGCTGCTCACGGCGTTGAAGGGCAAGGTCAACCCCACGGTGGTGATGATCAACGGAGACCCCGGTGACAGCCTCGCCAGGCTGCTGAAGTCTGGCGTGCAGAACGCTCTGCAGGGCAAGGTGACGGTCGCCAAGGCATACGACACACCTCTGCTGGGTCCCGACAACGCCGAGACGGAAATGGCCGACGCGCTCGTCGCGCTCCACAACTCGGTGGACGCGGTCTATGCCGCCAACGACGCGAGCGCCGGAGGAGCCATTGCGGCGCTGACCGCGGCAGGGGTCAAGCCGGTACCTCCGGTCACGGGCGCGGGCGCAGAGCTGAAAGCGGTGCAGCGCGTCCTGGCCGGCGAGCAGTACATGACCGTCTACAAATCGATCCGAGGCGAGGCGGAAACAGCGGCGCAGCTGGCCTATGACCTCGCCTATGGCATCACGGTTCCGGCTTCGATGACCAACGGAAAGACGGTCGACAACGGCAGCACGACTGTTCCGGCACTCCTCGTGAGCCCGGTGGCGGTGACAAGGCCTACCGTCGTCTCGACTGTGATCGCCGATGGGTTCTGGACCAAGGCCGAGCTGTGCGTCGACCAGTACGCGGCCGCCTGCGCCGCCGTGGGAATCTCCTAGACCGACGTCGTCAGCTGCCGTTCACCCCTGGCGGTTCGCTCGCTCGAGCCCTGAAGCGCCAGCGCAAGGGATCCCAGGAGCTCCGCTCGTTCCACGAGAACGGCAGGGCGCACGTCGAGGGACTCGGCCGCGGCTTGCAGCACATGGCGGCGTATCGATTCGCGCATCGGATGGAGCAGGACCTCGCCGGTCCGGCTGAGCAGACCGCCGACGACGACACGTTCGGGATTGATCAGATTGCAGAGCCCCGCGATGGCGACGCCGATCTCGTGACCGGCATCGGCGATCGCCCGCTGGCAGCGGACGTCGCCCGCGACGGCAAGCTCGACGATTCGCGCGAGGGATGGGACCTCTCCGTCCAGGGGGCCCACCAGCCGGATGATGGCCGGACCCGACGCCACAGTTTCCAGGCATCCTCTGTTGCCGCAGTAGCAGAGGGCCCCCGCCTCATCCAGGGTCGTGTGCCCGATCTCTCCGGCGGTGCCCGAGGCTCCGCGCAGCAGCTTGCCGTCGATCACGATCCCGGCTCCGATGCCGGTGGCCGCCTTGACATAGGCGAAGCTCGAGCATTCGCGACCCGCGCCCCAGGTCAGCTCGGCGAGCGCCCCTAAGTTGGCGTCATTCTCGATCTCGACCGGCACGCCCAGCCGTTCCTGCATCTCGCTCCGGATCTGCAGACCGGTCCACCCCGGGAGGATCGTGGCGGACCCGGCCGCCCCTCGCGCCCGGTCGACCGGTCCAGGGATTCCGATCCCGGCGCCGATCACCGACTTCGCTTCCATCCTCGCTTCGACCAGCACCTCGTCCACCATGCGCACCGCGGCGTCGAGGGCGGCCCTGGCGTCGTGGCTCACGTCGAGGTCGCACCTGACCTCCGCGAGCACGTTGTGCCCGATGTCGGCGACGGCGACTCCCACATGGCTGTGACCGAAGTCGATGCCGACCACGGCGAGCGAGGGATCCCGCAGCATGAGCAAAACGGCCGGCCGGCCCCCACGAAAATCGGGAACGCCCACCTCGACCTCGTGCACGACGCCCGCGTCCTTCAGCTCCGAGACGAGCGTGTGCACAGTGGTGCGCGACAGGCCTGTCAACCTCGCGATTTCGGCCTGGCTGATGCGCCCGCGCTCGCGGAGCGCTCCCACGACCCGGTCGCGGTTGCGGCCTCGCAGCCAGCCGAGCGTCCCCTCCCCGTTCTTCGCCACCCCTGTTTCGGAATCATGGCCGCCGGGCGAGGTTTGTCAAGAGTTTGAACAAATTGCGGGGACCACACGATCGCACTCTTGACAAACGTGTGGGTGTAAGACATGCTCTCCGGGGGCGGGTAGCTCCGCCATGGGTTCTGAGTAAGGCCTGTTCGCCGGCGCACTCTCGCCCCGGTACTACCGGGAAGAAGGCGACAGGTGCCACTTACATAGGAGAGAGAACCATATGAGGTTCGCCAAACTTATCCCGGCGCTCGGCGCCGTCGGGATCGTCGCAATGGCTTGTGGGGGAGGCGGCGGAACAGCGACGGCGTCGCCGGCTGTCGTGCCGTCAGACCTTAGCATCAGCTCGTTCACTCAAGACTTCTCGTACATGCCCAAGCTCAAGGACCTTGTAGCGGCCGGCAAGGGCATGGTCGGGGTGATCCTTCCGGACACGACGTCGTCCACGCGTTACGTCGCGTTCGACCAGCCCTATTTGACACAGGCCTTCACGGCCGCGGGCTACAGCACGTCGCAGTTCAAGATCGACAACGCGCAGGGTCAGGAGGCGCAGGAGCTTGCGATCGCGCAGGCGGACATCACCGCCGGGGCGACCGTCCTGATCATGGACCCGCTGAACAGCAGCGTTGGATCGCAGATCCAGTCCTACGCGCAGTCGCACGGCGTCAAGGTCATCAGCTATGACCGCGCCACCTTCACGGGAACCAGCACCTATTACGTGAGCTTCGACAACGTCCAGGTGGGCAAGCTCATCGGCCAGGGTTTCACGGACTGCGTCTCCGCATGGGGCGTGAAGAACCCGCAGGTCTTCACTCTCAACGGCGGCCAGAACTCTGACCCGAACGCGGTCTCGTTCGCTCAGGGCTACAACTCGATCGTCTGGGGCGACAGCGTCGCGCAAGAGACCGTGGGCAAGACCAACGCCGCCGGTATGAAGCTGGTCGGCGACCAGGTCGCCACGGACTGGAAGAATGACGTCGGCGGGACGATCTTCCAGCAGGCGTTCACCGCCAACCCCGCGATCAACGCCACCATCGAGGCCAACGACGGCCTCGCCAACGCGGTGATCCAGGTTCTCAAGAACAAGAACGTCAAGGCCAAGACGATCCCGACCACCGGCCAGGACGCAACCCTGGACGGCATGGTCAACGTTCTGACCGACTACCAGTGCGGGTCCGTCTACAAGGCCGTCTACCTCGAGGCGCAGGACGCTGTGGCTCTCGCCACCGTGCTCCGCGCAGGCCTCACGCCGCCAACCGGTCTGGTGAACGGCAACACGACGCCTCCGTCAGGCGTCACCGGCAGCCAGCAGCCCGCTTCGCTTCTCGTCCCGATCTGGGTCAACAAGGCCAACATGGAGTCGACCGTGATCAAGGACAAGTTCATCGACGTCGCGGCACTGTGCAGCAAGGCGGGAGCCGCCGTCTGCACCGCCAACAACATCTCCTAGTAGTAGCAGTCAGCTGAAATGGCGCCGCCGCGCGTGAGCGGCGGCGTCAACCTTCCACTCAAGTCGAGATAATGACTGGTGAAATGACGGCTGGCGTCGCGGAGCCGCGCGCAACCGACGAGCCGCTGCTCAAGGTCCGAGGGCTCGACAAACACTTCGGGCCGGTGCAGGCGCTCTACCACGTCGACCTCGACCTTTTGCCCGGCAAGGTGACCGCGCTGTGCGGTGACAACGGCGCCGGGAAGTCGGTGCTCACGAAATGCATCTCCGGCGTCTACCAGCCCGACCAGGGCGAGTTCTTCTGGGAGGGCCACCCGGTCCACATACACAACACGCGGGATGCGGCCCACCTTGGCATCGAGACCGTCTACCAGGACCTCGCCCTCTGCGACAACCTCGACATCGTGCAGAACATGTTTCTCGGCCGAGAGCGCCTGCGATACGGAATGCTTGATGAAGACAACATGGAGCGCGCAGCCGGCGAAACCCTGGCGAGCCTCCGCGTCACGACCGTCAGGTCGGTCCGCCAGCCTGTTGCATCTCTCTCAGGCGGCCAGCGCCAATCGGTGGCAGTCGCCAAGGCGGTGATGTGGAACTCGAAGCTGGTGATCATGGACGAACCCACCGCAGCCCTGGGAGTCGTGCAGACCAAGCAGGTGCTCGACCTCATCAAACGCCTGCGCGATCGGGGCCTCGGGGTGATGGTCATCTCGCACAACCTGACCGACGTTTTCGAGGTGGCCGACCGGATCGCGGTGCTGTATCTCGGGCGATTGGTCGTTCAGGGCGATGCCTCGCAGTTCGACCTGCAGAAAGTCGTGGAGTACATGACCACAGGAGGATCGAGCCACACCAATGGCGCACGCACCAAGGAGAGCTGACGTGGAAGGCGTACCGCCTGACCAGGCAGCCGACCTCACGGCCGCGCCGGGCGCCGCGGAGGCCGAGCTACCGCCTGGGGTGGTCGCCCAGTCCCTGGGCCAGTACGTTCGCGCGTACACCGCGCGTATCCGGAGCGGGGAAAGCGGGGTCCTGCCGGTCATCCTCGCGATGTTCTTGATCATGGTGGTGTTCACGATCATCAGCCCGAACCACGTCTTCCTATCCGCCGGCAACCTCGTCAACCTGTTTCAACAGGCTGCGGTGTTCATGGTCCTGGCGATGGCCGAAGGGTTCGCGCTCATCCTGGGCGAGATCGACCTCTCGGTCGGGTTCGTCGGGGCGTGTGGCGCGGCAATTGCGGTCCAGCTCGTCCAACCCATTACCACCAACTGGCACTGGGTGCCGGCGATCCTCGCCGGACTGCTCTTCTGCGCGGTGTTCGGCCTCATCCAGGGCACCCTCATCACCCGGCTGCGGCTTCCGTCGTTCATCGTCACGCTTGCCGGGTTTCTGATCGCGAACGGGATCTTCCTGAAGATCCTCCTGCTCGGGCCGTTCTCCGGATACCCAAACCTCGCCGGCCAGAGCAACAGCCTGCACGTCATTTACAACCTTATGTGGGGCACGATCGACCCAACCACCTCCTGGATCGGCGCCGGGGTCGTGGTGATCGGGCTCGGCCTGGTGACCTGGCTCAGCGATTCGCGACGGCGCAGGAGCGGCCTCGTGGCGCCTCCGGCAAGCCTCAGCTTGATCAAGATCGGCCTGATCGCGGTCGTCGCGATCGTCGTCGTAGGCATCAGCAACACGAACCGGGCCAACCTCGGAACGCTCGAAGGCGTGCCCTGGATGATCCCAATCGTACTTGCCGTGCTCGGGGTGTGGACCGTTTTGCTCTCACGCACCCAGTTCGGGCGCTACATGTACGCCATCGGCGGCAATCCCGAGGCAGCGCGTCGCGCCGGCATCAACGTCGCGCTCATCCGAACTGTGGGCTTTGGCCTCTGCTCGCTCACCGCCGGCGTCGCAATCATGCTTTACGCGTCACTGCTGGGAGGTATGTCCAACAACCTGCAGGGCGGGCAGTACGTCCTGTATGCCGTCGCCGCGGCGGTCATCGGCGGCACGAGCCTTTTTGGCGGCCGGGGCAAGCCCCTGCACGGCGTCCTGGGCGGGCTGGTCATCGCCGCCATCTACAACGGCCTGTACCTGCAGGGGATCTCCTCGGTGGAGTGGCAGTACATCGTGACCGGCCTCGTGCTCTTGGCGGCGGTCGTGATCGACGCGGTGTCTCGGCGCGGGGCGGCCTCCGGGAGCGTAACCCGGGCCTAGCGGCGCGGCCGAAAAGGCCGTCGACGGATCTTCGGCGCCCATGCGGCCCATCTCCGAGTTCAGCTCCTGCGCTGCTCGCTCCCGCATGGACGATGCGCTCGCTGCGCTGCTCGTCGCTTCACCCGGATCTGGGCCACCTGGATCGCCGAATCTCTCGCCGAGGTTTTCGGCCGCGCCTCTAGCGCAGCACCCCCTCGGTTCAGGATTGGGAATTCCCCACGTTGGGTAAACGTTTCTTCGACATGGCAACACCGAAGTCCGAGCTACTCCCAGTCCTCCCCATGGACGACGTCGTCGTCCTGCCGCACATGACGGTCACCCTCGCGGTCGAGGGAGATGACCAGAAGGCGGCGATCGAGGCGGCCCGCCAGGGCAACCGCCTCATCCTCCTCGTGCCACGAATCGATGGCAAGTTCGGCACGATCGGAACCGCCGCCCGCCTGGGCGAGTCAGCGGACCTGCCGACCGGCGCCGAGGCTTTCATGATCCGCGGCGAGTACCGTGCCCGCCTGGGCGGCGGACAGGCCGACATCGGCGGCGCCCTGTGGGTGCAGGCCGACCCGATCATCGAGCCAGAGCCCCCGACGGAAAAGGCGCTGGAGCTGGCTCGCGAGTACCGCGCCCAGCTGGAGAACCTGGTCGAGTCCAGGGGCGTCCCGCAGGTCGTGCACTTCCTGCGCGCCGCCAAGACCCCAGGCCACCTCGCCGACCTGGCCGGCTACTCGCCGGACCTGTCGACCGAGCAGAAGCTGGAGGTCCTGGAGACAATCGATCTCGAGCAGCGGCTCACGTCGCTGATCAAGTGGACGAAGTCGATCCTGGCCGACGCCTCGCTGAAGGAGAAGATCCGCAGCGATGTGGCCGAGGGCATGGAGAAGACCCAGCGCGAGTTCCTGCTCCGCCAGCAGCTCGAGGCGATCAAGAAGCAGCTGAACGAGGGCGGGAGCGACGTCGTGTCGACCTACCGTGAGAGGGTCGTCAAGGCCGAGATGCCCGAGGGCGTCCTGACCGAGGTCACCCGAGAGCTTGACCGCCTTGAGCGGACCAGCGAGCAGAACCCCGAGTACGGGTGGATCCGCACCTACCTCGACTGGATGCTGGACATCCCCTGGAACGTGCGCTCGGAGGACAACTACGACCTCGTCGAAGCGCGCCGGATCCTGGACGAAGACCACACCGGTCTTTCGGACGTGAAGGACCGCATCATCGAGTTCCTTGCCGTGCGCAAGCTGCGCAAGGAGCGCGGGCTCGAAGTGCTTGGCGGACGCGGATCGGGGGCGATCATCACGCTGGTCGGACCTCCCGGAGTCGGCAAGACGTCGCTGGGCGAGTCGGTCGCCCGCGCGCTGGGTCGCAAGTTCACGCGCGTCTCGCTGGGCGGCATTCGCGATGAGGCCGACATCCGAGGCCACAGGCGCACCTACGTCGGCGCTCTCCCCGGCCGCATCGTGCGCGCCTTGAAAGAGGCCGGAACCAAGAACCCGGTGATCATGCTGGACGAGATCGACAAGGTCGGCAACGACTGGCGGGGCGACCCGTCGGCTGCGCTGCTCGAGGTCCTCGACCCGGCGCAGAACAATACGTTCCGCGACCACTACCTCGAGGTCGACCTCGACCTGTCCGAGGTGCTGTTCATCCCGACGGCCAACGTGTCGGAGACGATCCCGGCTCCCCTGCTGGACCGCATGGAGCTGATCCGCCTCGACGGCTACACAGAAGAGGAGAAGGTCGCCATCGCGCGCGACCACCTGCTGCGCCGCGTGGTGAAGCAGGCCGGGCTGAACCCGGACGAGGTCACCGTCGCAGACGACGCGATCATGAAGGTGATCACCGATCACACCCGGGAGGCGGGCGTCCGCAACCTGGAGCGTGAGCTCGGCAAGATCACGCGGAAGATCGCAACCAAGGTCGCCAAGAACGAGTTGACGCCACCGGTCAAGATCACGGTCGAGCGCGTCCGCGAGTTCCTTGGCAAGCCTCGATTCGACAACGAGGTGGCCGCTCGAACCGCGGTGCCAGGGGTCGCAACCGGGCTCGCCGTGACCGGCACAGGCGGGGACGTTCTCTTCGTGGAGGCGACCGCGACCGACAACAACGGCCACGGCAGCACAGTGATCCTGACCGGCCAGCTGGGCGACGTGATGAAGGAGTCCGCACAGATCGCGCTCTCCTACGTCCGCTCGCACACCGACGAGCTCAAGATCGAGAAAGGTGCCGCCGACAAGTCGTTCCACATCCACGTGCCGGAGGGCGCCGTGCCGAAGGACGGCCCGTCGGCCGGCGTGACCATGACCACCGCGATCGTGAGCTTGCTCACCGGCCGGCCGGTGCGGAGCACGGTCGCAATGACGGGAGAGGTCACCCTGCAAGGCCTGGTGCTGCCGATCGGCGGCGTTAAGCAGAAGGTGCTCGCCGCACACCGGATGGGTCTCACGGAGGTCATCCTGCCGAGCAGGAATGAGAAGGACATCGACGACGTGCCGCAGAGCGTGCGCGAGAAGATGACCTTCCACTTCGCGAGCCGCGTGGGCGAGGTGCTCGAGTTCGCGCTCGAGCCCTCGGTCAACGCCAAAAGCCAGGCGGCTTAATTGCCGATTACCACGACGCCCAATGGAACCTACGGCACCAAGATGCCGGGCGGGAAAGTGTTGCAGAAGTTGTTCGAGCCGCTGATGAAAAGAGGTATCGAGTCCTACCGGCGGACCGGCGGAAAGAACCGGATGAGCACGATGATGAAGTTCCCCATCGTGCTGGTGACGACGAAGGGCGCGAAGTCCGGTGAGGAGCGTACGGTCACCCTCGGCGGTTTCGCCGACGGGGACGAGGCGTGGCTCATCGTGGCTTCAGCCGGTGGCGCGGCGCGCCATCCGGCCTGGTTCAACAACATGGTTAAGAACCCGGATGACATCTGGCTTGAGGTGGGCACCCGCAAGATGAAGGTCCAGGGCCATTCGCTCTCAGGTTCTGAGCGCGAAGAGGCGCTGCACCAGATCGCGGCAGTCTCGGCCCAATACGGCAAATACCCAACCAAGACGGATCGGGAGATCCCGATTGTCCGGCTGACGCGCGTCTCCGAATAGGCAGACCAATCGCATTCCTATGAGAGTGCTGGTCCCTGACTCGCCACTCCGCGCGGAGATGGGTCCGATGCCCGAGGGCGTTGAGCTGGTTTCAGAGCCGGCGCCAGACGTTGAGCTGCTCGTGCTGGCTTTTGAATTCGGGAATGATGTGCCCGCACTCTTCGAGCGGCTGCCCGGACTCAAGGTCGTGCAGGCTTTCAGCGCGGGCGTGGATTGGCTCCTGCCGCTCATCCCTCCCGGCGTTGTTCTCTGCAGCGCGGTCGGCGTGCACGACGCGTCGGTGTCGGAATGGGTCGTGGCTGCGATCCTCGCCATGAGACGGCGCCTGCCCGAGTTCGGCGAGTTGCAGCACCGGGCTGAATGGAACCGCGAGATCGCTACGCAGCGGGTGAGCGACCCGGTCGACGACCTGGAAGGCAAGACCGTGCTGGTGGTGGGATATGGCTCCATCGGAAAAGCGCTGGCTTCGCGGCTCACGCCGTTTGGGGCCCGGGTGGTCGGCATCGCCCAGCACGCGCGTCCGGACGCAGTGACGCCAGAAGCACTACCTCGGCTGCTACCGACCGCGGATGTGGTGGTCGATCTGCTGCCCTTCACGCCTGACACGAGGAAGTTCGTCGACGCGAAATTCCTTTCACGGATGAAACCGGGTGCGCTGTTCGTGAACGCCGGCCGCGGGGGTACGGTCGACACCGATGCCCTGCTCGACGCCTTGAGGAGCGGCCGGATCCGGGCGGCGCTCGACGTGACTGACCCCGAGCCACTTCCCGCGGAGCATCCGCTGTGGAAGGAGCCCAACGTGCTCATCACCCCGCACATCGCCGGCACCGTCGCACAGATGGAAGCTCGCGCATACCGATTCGCGGGCGAGCAAATCCGCCGCTACGCCGCCGGCCAGCCGCAGTTGGGGACGCAGCGGGCGAGGGGCCAGGAATAAGCGCCCGTTCCGGCCAATTGGCATTGGGGATGGCACGCAGCTCGCACGAGATCCTCGAAAGGGCGACCACGATCGCCGTCGTCGGCGCCTCGCGCGATCCGAACAAGGCCGGTGGCTCCGTTCCGTTTGGACTGCAGCAGCGCGGGTTCCGCATCATCCCGATCAACCCCTATGCCGATGAGCTGTTCGGCGAGCGCGTCTATCGCTCGCTCCGCGACGTGCCTATGAAGATCGACCTCGTTGACGTGTTCCGGCCGTCTCAGGACGCACCTGAGATCGCCCGGCAGGCGGTCGCGATTGGCGCCGGCGCGTTGTGGCTGCAGCTCGACATCCGGTCCGCCGAAGCGCGGCGGACTGCCGAGGAGGCGGGCCTGGACTACGTCGAGAACGAGTGCACCGCGGTGGTCAGCTCCCTGTACAGGATCCGAAAGCAAACCGCGGCCTAAAGAGGCGGCTCAAACCCACATTCACCTGTCCGGTGCGGGCATCGCTCCGAATTCAAGCCCGCATTCTTCAGTCCGATGGGGGATTCGACCGGCTACTCTCTCGGCGCCATGCCACCACGGGCCGCACGCCGGCCGCTTCGCGATCGCAGCATTGAGTCC
>DATBZR010000074.1:0-37076 GCA_036513095.1 Candidatus Dormiibacterota bacterium
TGGGTGGACGGGCCTCGGCGCCGTGAAGGCAGCGCTCCGGCCACGGTGCGATCGCTTGTTCTCGACATGAACGGACGCTCTCTGCACACCGACTGGAGCTCCGCCGAGAGCCGGCCAATCGATCGTCCGGCGATCGGACGACTCGGTGAAATCGCGACGCCCACGCTCGTGATCGTCGGCGACCAGGACCTTCCACACTGTCTTGCGAACGCGGATCTCATCACCTCGAAGATCACGGGCTCGCGCAAGGTGATCATCGAAGACGCGGCGCACCTCCCCAGCCTGGAGCGACCGGAAGCGTTCAATCGCGTCCTGCTCGACTTTCTGCACGCAAACTAAGCCGCCCATTGCGCACGTTTGGCGCCAGCCGTGCCGTTCAACTGCTCAGATTCCGCACGTTTGGCGCCAGCGGTGCGGTTAAGACCTCAAAGCCGCCGCGGCCGCCTCCCAACACAAACGATGCCCGTTAACAGAATCCTCACGCTTGAAGCGCACCACGACCATCGTCGGGGTAGGCGCGGCGATAGCGTCCGCAATCGCCGGCTCGAGACCCGAACGGTCCGTGACCGGGCTGTACACCAGGCCATAGAGCCGCGCCACCTGCGACAGGTCCAGGTTCAACGGGGTAACGAACAGCTCCTCAAAAACGTCCTGGTGCTCGGCCTGCGGAAGGAAGCTGAAGACGCCGCCCCCGTCGTTGTCACACACGATCACCGTGGCCCGAATTCCATGGCGCCGGAGCGCCCACAACCCGTTCATGTCGTGGTACAGCGAGAGGTCTCCGAGCAGGAGCACCGTGGGCGTGTTGCCGCGCCCGGCCGCCACACCCAGGCCGGTCGACACGAGGCCGTCGATTCCGCTGGCCCCTCGATTGGCGAAGAAGCGCTGCTGCGGCCGCGCCTGCAGCCAGAAGGCTTCGGCCGCGCGGATCGGCATGCTCGAACCGATGAAGACCTGCCCCGGATCGGGCAGCCGCGCGCTCAGCGCGCGCACGACGTGCCCCTCGTGCAGCGGCGTCGAGACCAGCGTGGCGGCCATGGCCGCGGTCGCCCGCTTGCCCGCCGCCACCCACTGGTCCCGCCACCCGACTCGGTCGAGGGGTGGCAGCGCCTCGAGCAGCGGTTGTGGATCGCAGTCGACGATGTGCGTCGCCACGTGGTCCTGGTCTCGCCAGGCATGGTCCGGGTCGATGAGGAACGTCGGTGCGGACGCGGCGGCCAGCCACTTGTTCAACGCACGTGAGGTCGGCATGCCGCCGAGCCGGATCACGAGGTCCGGTCCGTGCTGCAGCGACCAGCCGGCCCTCAGCAGGGCCTCGTACGACTCGATCGACGCGCCGGTCTCCGGACGCCGGAGCTGCGAGGTCGGCTCCGCGAGCACCGGCAGGCCCAGCCGGTGGAGCGCCGGAGCGAGCCGGTCGCCATCGCGCATCTCCCCCGCGATCACCAGCGGCCGTTGGGCCCGCTGTAGGGCCGAAGCGAGGGCGGTCACATGCCCGGGCGCCGGCACCGTACGGCCACGGCTCACGGACTGTCCGGCCGCTCCGATGGGAGCCGGTATCTGGCCGGGCGGCGGGACGAGAGGCTCGCGAAACGGAAGATTGATGTGAACCGGGCCGCCGCCGCTCGCTTCCGCCACAGCTCGCGCCGCCAGGCGCCGCCACATGCGGGCCGCGTTGGGAAGCTCGACCGGGGCCCCCGGGTCGAAGAACCACCTGACCGCCGTCCCGTACAACCGTTGCTGATCGATCGATTGATTGGCGCCCGCGCCCTGGAGCTCAGGCGGCCGGTCGGCGGTCAGGACGATCAGCGGCGTGCGCGAGTAAGAGGCTTCGACCACCGCCGCGTGAAACTCGGCGGCCGCGGTCCCCGACGTGCACAGCAGCACGACCGGCTTCCCGGTCGACTTGGCGAGGCCGACCCCGAAGAAGGAACCCGACCGCTCGTCGATGTGCATGAGCACGCGGATCTTGGGATGGCGCTGGAGCGCCATCGCGATGGGGGCCGAACGAGAGCCGGGGGACACGCACGCGTACTCGACTCCCTGCGCGGCGAGCTCGTCGACGAAGGTTGCGGCAAAAGACTGCGTTACATCCATAGCATTCAGTGCCAGTGATTCTCGACGGTCCCGACGTGCGATTGAGCTACTTCGTGAGCGGCGCCGGCACGCCGGTCACGCTGCTCCACGGTTTTACCCAGAGCGGTCGCAGCTGGCTCGAGACCATCTCCCGGATGCCGGAAGGCTGGATGTGGATCGTGCCCGACCTGCGCGGGCACGGCGAGACGCGCACCCAGCCGGACGCGCCTTGCAGCATGGAAGCGTGCACCCGAGACCTGGAGATGCTCTGGGACCACCTCGGCGTCCAGCGCACTCACCTGGTCGGGTACTCGATGGGCGGCCGGCTTGCCCTGCACGTGGCTGCCCGCCGCCCGGAACGGATCCTCTCGCTGCTGACGATCGGCGCGCATGCGGGCCTCGAGGAGGAAGCCCGCGAGGGACGCCGGCGCGGCGATGAGGCCCTCGCGACACGCATCGAGAAGGACGGCCTGGAGGCCTTTGTCAACTACTGGAGCGACCTGCCTCTGTTCGCCGGCATCGAACGCCGCGGCCCGGCTTTCGCGGCGCAGGTGCGTGCGGAGAGATTGACCAACCACGTCGCGGGCCTGGCCTGCTCCCTGCGCGGCATGGGGGCCGGCGCCATGGACCCGCTGTGGGACGACCTCGCGCGAGTCACGTTTCCGTGCACGTTCGTGGCCGGCCAGCTCGACCACGGCTATGTGAGCTCGGCCCGCCGGCTCGCCGCCACCGTTCCCCACGGGCGCGTCGAGGTCGTGCCCAGGGCCGGGCACACGGTGCAGCTGGAAAGGCCGGACGCATTTGCGCGCGTGCTCGAGGATCACCTGGCTCCGGCGGCTTCTGAAGTCCCGACGGACGCGCCCGCCGGCGACGACTGACCGGCCAGCTCGACCACGGCCTGAAGGCCGGCGGCGTAACGGGCCGCTCCGAGGCGCTCGAGGTCGAGCATTCCTCCATCGTCGAGCCGATGCAAGACAAACCTGCGGCAGCCGGCATTGCGCTGTGATTCGACCTCCAGCGCGACGCCCGCCGGGGTGCGGGCCGTGATGTAGGAGGTCGTCACAGCAGCAAACCAAGCGAGAACAGCAGAGCGAACGCGATCTCGGCCACCGCCATTCGCTTCAAGGCGCGCACGAGCGCCGGCGCCGACGGCGCGGCGTACGCGGTGCGCACCGGTGCGGCCGCGCTCGGGATGGCCAACAGGACGAGCAGCACGCCGACGGCGGCGAGGTTCAGGGCGGCGACGGCGAGCGGGATGGCAAATGCCACGCCAACCAATCCCAGGAGAAGCGCTCGCGTGGGGCCACGCCCGATGCGCGTGGCCAGCGTCAGCTTGCCGGCTGCAAGATCGGTGTCCAGGTCACGCAGGTTGTTGAGGACCAGGATCGCGGTGGCGAAGCATCCCATCGAGCAGGCCACAAGGACAGAAAGCGGCGTGACCCGCAGCGTCTCCACGTACACGGTGCCGGCTGTGGCGACCAGGCCGAAGAAGACAAAGACGAAAACTTCGCCGAGCCCGAGGTAGCCGTACGGTCGCGGACCCCCGGTGTAGAGCCAGCCTGCGAGCAGGCAGGCGACCCCGACCAGCAGAAGCCTCCAGTCCGTGGCGAGGCTGAGGAACAGGCCTGCTGCTGCGGCAACCGCAAATGCCGCGATGGCGGCCCTCCGCACGTCCGCGGGCCGTACGACGCCCGACGACGCGGCTCGGACCGGACCCACCCTGCGCGGGCTGTCGGCGCCACGCACATGATCCGAGTAGTCATTGGCGAAGTTGACCCCGACCTGCATCGCGATCCCGACCACCAGGGCGAGCAGACCGGCACCCAGGCGAGGTCCGCCGGCGCGGACAGCTATGGCTGTGCCCACGAGCACGGGCGCGACCGAGGCAGCCAACGTCGCGGGCCGGACCGCCGACCACCACACGCGAGAAGGTGAGAGCGCGGGCGCAGCCGCGACCGGCGTCACGGCCGTTTGGGGAATTTCGAGAAGTCGGGCTTGCGCTTTTGCACGTACGCGTCCCGGCCTTCCTGCGCCTCTTCGCTCATGTAGTAGAGCAGCGTCGCGTCACCCGCCAGCTGCTGGATTCCCGCCAGGCCATCGTCCGCGGCGTTGAGTCCGGCCTTCAGCATGCGCAGCGCGAGGGGGCTCAGCTCGAGCATGCGCCGGCACCAGACCAGCGTTTCCTTCTCGAGGTCGGCAAGCGGCACGACCTTGTTGACGAGGCCCATGTCCAGCGCCTGCTGGGCGTCGTACTGCTCGCAGAGAAACCAGATCTCGCGGGCCTTCTTCTGGCCCACGATGCGAGCCAGGAATCCCGCCCCGTAGCCGCCGTCGAAGCTGCCCACCCGCGGGCCCGTCTGACCGAAGCGCGCGTTGTCGGCGGCAACGGTGAGGTCGCAAACGACGTGCAGCACATGCCCGCCGCCGATCGCGTAGCCGGCGACCATGGCCACCACGGGTTTGGGCAGCCGGCGGATCTGGATCTGCAGATCGAGCACGTTGAGCCGTCCGATGCCCTTCGGGTCGACGTAGCCGTCGTCGCCGCGAATCCGCTGGTCGCCGCCCGAGCAGAACGCCTCGGTCCCGGCGCCGGTGAGGATGACCACCCCGACCTCCGGGTCTTCGCGCGCTGTTTCGAAGGCCCTGGACATCTCCGAAACGGTGGTGGGCCGAAAGGCGTTGCGAACCTCTGGCCGGTTGATCGTGATCTTGGCGATCCCGTCCCAGGTCTCGTAGACGATGTCTTCGTATGAGCCGGCCCTCTGCCAGCCTCGACCTTTCAAGCTGTCACTCCTAGAGCGATCACTAGCACGATTCGGAATCGTACGCCGTCCAGAGCCGGCGCCGCTCGGGAGCGATCAGACGCGCTGGCGCGGTTTGCGGCGCGGAAAGAGCCTCACGATCTTCGCGTAATCCTCGGGCGTGTCGATGTCGTCGGGGCGCCCGGGCGCCGGCACCATGTCCAGCAGCTCGGGGTGCCCCTGCAGGATCTGGCGCGCCCCCGCGTCGCCTTTGAGCGCCATCAGCTCGTCCCACAGCTCGCGCGACAGCACCACCGGCGGAGCCCACTCGCCGTGCGCCTGGGACAGCGCGACGGCCGGCCGCGAACCCTCGCGCCGCCACGCTCGCATCAGCGCCGCGATGGTGCGCGAACCGACCAGCGGCTGGTCGCCCAGCACGATGACCGCGGCTTCGATCTCTTCCCGCATCGCTCGCAGCCCCGCCTGCAGCGACGATGCCATGCCGGAGCGCGCTTTCGGATTGTGAACCAGCTCCGCGCCTCCGTCGACAGCCTGGCGGACGTCGTCGGACGAATAGACCACGACCACCTGGTGACAACCACCTTCCGACGCCGACTCCATGGCGTGACGCACCATCGGTTTGCCGTCGACCTCGAGCAGCATTTTCTCGGACCCGGCCATCCGCGAGCCGGAACCGGCCGCCAGCACTATCGCGCCCACCGGCAGCAGCGCTGAGGCGAGCCGCTCGAACGGCGGTCGCGCCGAACGGATCCACTCGACCTCGATCCCGGCCCGGATCGCGCCTTCCGCGTACTCGCGCAGCCGCTCGCCGTCGCCGTCCACGAGCAGCAGGCGCCGTCCGGCCAGCGCCGCCATGTCGGGAAGCGTGTCGGGCAGGCCGACCACAGCCAGGGCCCGGCAATCAACCCGCGAAGCAAGGTGCTGGAGGGCGGAGTCGAGATCGCGGCCGCGGACGACAAGACTGTGAGCACCCTCCGGCTCGCGATAGGTGCGCCCCCTGACAGCCAGGTCGAGGTCGCCCATCACGAACACCGCACCCATCTGGTCTCCAGCATGCCAGAAGGGACCGGCCTTACTCTCTTTGAATGCCACTGCTTGGAGCCCATATCGACTCGTCGGGGGGTCTGCACCTGGCCTTCGAACGGGCCGAGGCGATGGGCGCGCAGGCGATCCAGGTCCATCCCACACCTCCCGGCTTCTGGGGATCGCCGAAGCTGGACGACGCGCGGATCGCGACTTTCAAGGAGGCGGCCGAGCAACACGGCCATCCGCCTTTTTACTTCCACGCCGTCTACCTGATCAACCTCGCCGGCGATGACCCGACGCTGCGCCAGCGCTCGGAGAGCACGCTTGCCGGCTACCTCAAAGCCGCCGACGACCTTGGCGTGAACGGCGTCATCTTTCACACCGGGTCGCATAAAGGCGCCGGCTTCGAGGCCCGGCTACCTTCGATCGTCGAGCACTTGCGAAACGTGCTCGAGCGTGCCGCGCCGAGCACCGCACACCTGCTGATCGAAAACAATGCCGGGCTTGGCGGATGCGTGGGCGCGAAGTTCGAAGAGATCGCCCAGATGCTCGCCGCCATCGACGACCCGCGAGTGTCGGTCTGCTTCGACACCTGCCACGCGTTCGCCTCGGGCTACGACGAACGCACCCCCGCCGACGTGTCCAGGACGCTCGACGAGCTCGATCGTGTCATCGGGTTGTCGCGCGTCGAGGTCATCCACTGCAACGACTCGGTCACCGGGCTGGGGTCGAATCGCGACCGCCACGCGAACATCGGAGACGGACAGATTGGGGAGGACGGTTTTCGCGCCCTGCTGCACGAGCCACGCCTCGCGCGCCTCCCTTTCATCCTCGAGGTGCCTGGCGCGGGTGGCGGCCCCGACGCCGAGCAGGTCGCGGTGCTGAAGCGGCTCGCGGGCTAGCGCCAGGAGGCTAGGCGGCGTCCGAGGCGGCATTGGTCTCGCGGGCGTCAGGCGCGAGGACCGGACGCCGGCGCGGCGCCCTCCGGAGGGCGAGCCCGCCGAGCCACCAGGCACGAGCCGACACGTTGCGGACCAGGGCGCCGAACGCGCCCAGCGAGCCCGCCGTCAGCCGGCTGTTTTCCATCTCCCGCTGGAGGTCCTTCAGCCGCTCGAATGCAACGTCCTCGTTCATGTAGGGGTACATGGCTCTTCTCCCATAACTGTCGTTCTGATTACAGAGGTTAGTATAACCGATGTTCGAAGGTAGCTGGTTATGGATATACTGTCGAATGTGACAGACCGCCAGACGGCGAGCGGCGACATCGGGCTCGTGCAGGCCTTTGTCAACACCGTCGACCTGCAGGACGGTCCAGAGGAGCTCCCTGACCCAAACACCCTCAAGGCGTGGTTGGTTGCAAAGGGCCTGCTGGACGGTTCGCAACACGTCGATGAGTCCGACCTCAGGCACGCGATCGCCTTGCGTGAGGCGATCCGGTCGGTGATCGGCGCCAACTCCGGTTGGAAGGTCTACCCCGTCGACATCGCCACCTTGAACGAGGCCGCCGCCAAGAGCGGCCTGCGGATGCGCTTCGGCTCGGATGGCAAGCCGCGCCTGGAGCCGGAGGCGACTGGAGTCGTGGCAGCGATGGGCCGCCTCGTCGCCACCATGTACTCGGCGATGGAGGGCGAGGACTGGACGCGGCTCAAGCTGTGCAGCTCTCAGCCCTGCCGGTGGGCGTTCTACGACCGGTCGAAGAATCACTCGAGCCGCTGGTGCACCATGGCCTCCTGCGGCAACCGAGAAAAAGCTCGCCGTTTCAGGAGCAACAAGAAGACGCCCAGCTCGTCAGCTTCAAGCTGAGCCTTGCGATCTACGCCTGCGTGATGCTTTTCTATATGGGGCTGCTGATCGTCCGCGAACGTGTCATGCGCTCACGCAACTGAAGATTTCCTCTTTTCGCGCATGGAGCTGCCGGAGCCGCCAAACCGCACGGCGGTGATCTCGGCCAGGATCCCCAGCGCCGTCGCCTCCGCCCCGCGCCCGCCAAGGTCGAGGCCGATGGGTCCGTGCACGCGCGCGAGCTGCTCCTCGGTGAAGCCTTCGGCGCGAAGTGCGTCGAAGCGGTTCTGGTTGGTCTTGCGACTCCCGATCGCCCCGATGTAGCCGGGATCCTCCGCCAGCACCGAGCGCAGTGCGGGCAGGTCGAACTTCGGGTCGTGCGTCAGGATCACCACATAGGTGGAGTTGTCGATCGCGATCTTGGCCATCGCCTCGTCGGGCCACGCGACGACCAGCTCGTCAGCCTCAGGGAACCGCTCCCTGGTGGCGAACTTCGCGCGAGCATCGACAACGGTGACCCGGTACCCCATCAGCTTCGCGAGGCGGTGAAGCGGGATCGCGATGTGGATCGCGCCGATGATGACCAGGTGAGCCGGGTGCCGAAAAGGCTCCACCAGCAGGTCTCCTTCGCGGTGCGCAAGCTCCGACCCAGAAGGCGTCCAGCCCTCGACCAGGTCCGCTTCGCCGGTGAGCAGGTTGGTCCGCAGCGTGGCCGTCTCGTTGCGCCGAAGCATCGCGATCAGCTGTTCGTGCACAGGCGCGAGCGGTTCGACGAAAACCTCGATGTGTCCACCACAGGCGAGGCCGACCTCGAACGCGACGTCGTCCGCCACGCCAAACGCCGCGATCTTCGGCTGCCGGCTCTTCAAGACCTTCTGAGCCTCCTCGAAGACCGCGCCTTCGATGCAGCCGTTGGAGACGGAGCCGGCCATCTTGCCCGAGCGCGTGATCACCATCTTCGAACCAAGCGGGCGAGGGCTCGAGCCCCAGGTCTCCACGACCGTGGCAAGCGCGATGTCTTCGCCCGCCTTCGTCCATTCGACGAGCTCGTCGAGGACCTCGCGCACTCTAACGGGCCCTCGAGCGCCGGTCGAGGCCGGCGAGCAGGCGGCCGAGGTCGTCCAGCGCTTGCAGGTTGTGGGCGGCGAGGAAGTCGTCGCAGTGCGGGAGGGCCGCGGCCATGCCGCGCGTCAGGGGTTCGTACCCCTGCGAACCGAGCAGCGGGTTGAGCCAGATCAGCCGGTGTGACGACCGGCGGAGGTGGATGAGCTCGGCCGAGAGCCGAGCCGGGTCGCCCCGGTCCCATCCGTCGCTCACGATGATCACGACCGCGCCGTGTCCCAGCACGCGGCGAGCCCAATGCCGGTTGAAATCCGACAACGCGTCGCCGATGCGGGTTCCTCCGCTGAAATCGTGGACGCCCTTGCTCACCGAGTCGAGCGAACGATCCAGGTCGCGATAGCGAAGAAGCCGCGTGATCCGTGTCAGGCGGGTCGAGAAAACAAACGCCTCGAGGTCCTCCCGGCGGGCGATCGCGTGGGCGAAGATCATCAACAGGCGCGAGTAGCGCTCCATCGAACCGCTCACGTCGCAGATCAACACGAGCGGGCGCCTGCGCACCCGCGGCCGGCGGTAGAACAGCCGCATCAGCTCTCCGCTCGATCTGATCGCGTGGCGCGCGGAGTTGCGCAGGTCGATGCGCCCGGCCCGTGCGGGCCGCAGCCGGCGCGTGCGCTTCTCCGCCACGCGCCACGGCGCCTGCTCGAGCAGCTTGCGCACCTGCTCGGTCTCCTGCCAGGTCATCTGCTCGAAGTCCTTGTGGCGCAAGAGCTCCTCGGCGCTGTATCCGCTCGAGCTGGCGGGCACCACGCTTGGGTCCTGCTCGCGGTTCATCTGCGACGTGTTCAGCCCGAGCGCGGCGGACCATGCCTTCGCCCTTTCCGGCGACATCGGCAGGCTGCGGCTCCGGCCGGGCATCACGCCGGCGGCGGCTCGGGGATCGGGCGGCGCCCAGAAGATGTCGAAGGCCGCTTCGAACACCGGGAGCTCGTCCTTTCGGCTGACGAAGACGGTGCGAAGCGAATTGCGAAAGTCGGCCTGTCGCTTCAGGTCGACGTAGGTCAGCGCGCGAGTCGCATCCGTCAGACGCCGGGGCCCGGCCTCCATGCCGGCGTCGTGCAGGAGCCGCGCAAACGCCCCGAGTCTCGGCAGAAGATCTGGAGCAGGAGGAGGAGGTGCGGCCGGAAGAGCCGTCGACGGATCTTCGGCGCCCATGCGGCCCATCTTCGGGTTCAGCTCTTGCGCTGCTCGCTCACGCATTCACGATGCGCTCGCTCCGCTGCTCGGCGCTTCACCCGAATCTGGGCCACCTGGATCGCCGAATCTCTCGTCGAGGTTTCCGGCCGCACCTCCTCAGGCACCCCGCGCCTTCTCGACCATTGCGGGCACCTGTTCCCGCACTCGCTCGAGGTCCTCCTGGTACTTCAGCGCCGCGCCGATGGTCGCGTTGACAAGCGCCGGGTCGATGCGCGTCGCGCCCAGCGCCGCGAGCGAGCGCGCCCAGTCCAGCGTCTCCGCGACGCCGGGCACCTTGTAGAGATCCATCCCGCGCAGGGCCTGGACCAGCGCGGCGACCTCGCGAGCCAAACCGGCGGCAGCCTCCGGAGCTCGCGCGCGAACGATCTCGACCTCCTTCTCGAGGTCCGGGTAGTCGATCCAGTGATACAGGCATCGCCGCTTGAGAGCGTCGTGCACCTCGCGGGTCCGGTTCGACGTGATGACGACGAACGGCGCGTGCTTCGCCTTGATCGTGCCGATTTCCGGGATGGAGACCTGGAAGTCCGAGAGCAGCTCGAGCAGGAAGGCTTCGAACTCTTCGTCGGAGCGGTCGATCTCGTCGATGAGCAGCACCGGCGGCGTCACGTCGTCGTTGTCGATGGCGTCGAGAAGCGGGCGGCGCAGCAGGAATTCCGAGCTGTAGATCTCGCGCTCGGCGGAGCGGCGGTCCTCACCGGCGTCCAGCAGGCGGATGTGCAGGAGCTGTCGCGGGTAGTTCCACTCGTAGACCGCATGCGCGAGGTCGATCCCCTCGTAGCACTGAAGGCGGATCAGGCGAGCCCCCAGGACATCGGCCATGACCTTGGCCGCCTCCGTCTTGCCGACACCCGCCTCGCCCTCGATAAAGAGGGGCTTCTCCAGCTTCAAGGCCAGAAAGATCGACGTGGCGAGGGCGCGATCGCCGATGTACTTGCGCTCGCGCAGGCGCTGCTCGATGTCTTCGATCGTGGCGGGAGAGGTGGCGGTCACGCGCAAAGATTACGAGGTTCTCTAGCCCTCCTCCGCAAGGGGGCAATCAGTAGGTCCCATCCTTATCGCCGCTATGCGCGCAGGGAAGGGTGGGGGGCGATGCGCTTGTGTGCTGCGACGGGATGAGGCGGTGGCCCGGCGCGAAATACCGGGCCACCAGATAACCCCTTACCCGGCTTGCTCGATCGCTCTCTTCGTAAGCACCCGCGCCAGGTGCTTCTTGTATTCCGGGCTCGCGCGAAGGTCGCCCGACGGGTTCAGCCCGTCGGATGCGTGCTGTGCCGCCTCTTCTGGCTTGGCACCTTCGTGCAGCGCCTTCTCGACGGCGCTGGCGCGCACCGGCGTTGGTCCGACGTTGGTCAGCCCGATGCGCCATCCGCCGTTCATCTTCTGGGCAGCGGCGCCGACGATCGCCCAGTCGAAAAGCCTGCGGCGGAACTTGATGTACTTGTGGGGGCCGTCCGCCACGGGAAAAACGACCTCGATGACGATCTCATCCGGCGCGAGAGGCGTCGTGAAGATGTCCTTAAAGAAGTCCTTGGCGGCGATCGTCCGCCGGTTGGTGACGATCTCGGCGTCGAGCATCAGAGCGATGGTCGGGTAGTCTCCCGCGGCGTCGGCGTGCGCCATCACCCCGCCGATCGTGCCCATGTTGCGAACCTGGTTGTCGCCCACCTCACCCGCCACCTCGGCGAGGATGGGCAGCTTCTGCTTCACGACGGCTGAGTTCTGGATGCTGACGTGACGTGTCAGCGCGCCGACGTGCAGCTTGGACCCACTTTCCTTGATGTGGTCGAGGTCCTTGATGCCGTTGATGTCGACGAGCGCCTTGGGCTGTGCGAGACGCAGGCGCATCAGGGGGATCAGGCTGTGCCCGCCCGCCAGCACCTTGGCGTCCTCGCCGTACTTGTTCAGAAGCTTGGTCGCCTCCTCGACTGAGGAGGCGCGGGCGTATTCGAATGCGGCCGGGATCACTTACGGGCCTCCTTTCCATGGTTTGAGCCGGCCTGCGCCTCGTGGATCTGCTTCCAGATCCGATCCGGGCTGGCCGGCATGTCGACATGCTTGATGCCGAGCGGGGACAGCGCGTCGCAGATGGCATTGATGACTGCGATGGAGCTTGCGATGGTGCCGGCCTCGCCGATGCCCTTGACGCCAAGCTCGTTGGTTGGCGACGGGGTGATGGTTCGGCCGAGCTCGAACTTCGGGAACTCGTTGGCGCTCGGGACCAGGTAGTCGGTGAACGTTCCTGTCCTCATCTGCCCCGATTCGTCGTCATAGATGATCTCTTCGTAGAGGGCTTGCGAAACTCCCTGGGCGATGCCGCCATGGATCTGGCCGTCGACGATCATCGGGTTGATGATGTTGCCGCAGTCGTCGACCGCGATGTAGCGCTTGAGGTCGACGTCGCCGGTTTGTGGATCGACCTCGACCACGGCGATGTGAGTCCCGAACGGCCACACGAAGTTGCTGGGGTCGTAGTACGCGACAGCTTCGAGGCCCTGCTCCATCCCCTCGGGAAGGCCTGCGCCGTACGAGGCGAACGCCACCTCGCCGAACGCCTTGCGCTTGTCGGGGCTGCCCTTGACATAGAAGTGACCCTGGTCGAAGGCGACGTCTTCCTCAGCCGCCTCAAAGAGATGCGCTGCGATCTTTCGTGCCTTGTCGACGACCTTCTTGCTTGCCTTGTGCACGGCCATGCCGCCCACCGCCAGCGATCGACTGCCGTAGGTTCCATAGCCGAAGGCCGGCCCTTCAGCGGTGTCGCCATGCCTCAACTCGATGGAGTCGTAGGGCACACCGAGAGTGTCTGCGACGATCTGGGGGAAGGTGGTGTCGTGGCCCTGTCCGTGCGAATGGGTGCCGACGTAGACCGCTACCGACCCGGTCGGAAACACCCGTACCTGCGCCGATTCGACCAGCGCAATGCCTCCGGTCGCGGGCGCGGTGGCCGCGCTCGGCCCGAAGCCGCAAATCTCGATCCAGCTCGACATTCCGATGCCGAGGTACTTGCCCTTCTTGCGGCCTTCTTCCTGCTCCTTGCGAAGCGTCTCGTATCCCGCAATCTTCATGGCCATGTCCATCGCCTTCTCATAGGCGCCTGAGTCGTAGACCAGCCCGAAGTGATTGGTGTGCGGGAAAGCCGTGATGAAGTTCTTGCGGCGAATCTCCGCCGGGTCCATCTTCAGGGCGCCGGCGAGGAGGTCGATCGCCCGCTCACACAGGTGGGTCGCCTCAGGACGGCCGGCGCCTCGGTAAGGATCGGTCGGGACCCGGTTGGTCAGGACGCCGACCGTGCGCGTCGCCACGTGCTTCCAGTTGTAGGCGCCGCCGGCGAGCAGGCACGCGCATGCCTGGAACGCCGAGAACGTGCCCATGTAGGCGCCGACGTCCAGGTACTGGGTCGCCTTGATGAAGACCAGGGTCCCGTCCTTCTTGGCGCCGGCTTCGACCTCGAAGACCTGGCCACGGCCGTGGGTCGTGGTCAGGAGCGACTCGGTGCGCGATTCGATCCACTTCACCGGTCGCCCGCTCAGCTTGGCCGCCGCGGGGACCAGCCAGTCCTCTGAGTACGGGCTGATCTTGGCACCGAAGCCACCGCCTACGTCCGGAGAGATGACGCGGAGCCGGGTTTCAGGAATCCCCATCGCGCCGCCGAGAAAGAGGCGCACGAAGTGCGGGCTCTGGCTCGACATCCACACGGTCATGGTGCCGTCTGGCTTGGAGTATTCGGCAAGCACGCCGCGGGTCTCCATCGAGGTCGGCGCAAGCCGCTGCTGGAGGATTCGCGCCTTGATTACGACGTCGGCCTCTTTCATGACCGCCGGGTCATCCGGGATGTAGGTCAGGTCCCACCCGAGGTTGTCCGTTCCATCCGAGTGGACCTTGGGACTCTTGGCCTCGAGGGCCTTGTCGAGGTCCATCACGGCCGGCAGCTGCTCGTACTCGACGTCGACCAGGTTGGATGCGTCGGCAGCCTGGTACTTCGTCTCCGCCAGCACCACGGCGACGGGTTCGCCCTGGTAGACGACCTCTTTTTCCGCGATCGGAAATCGCGGCGGGGTCTGCTTCTTTTCCGCGACGAAGGCGGGCGTGACGGGCATCGTGCCCGAGAGCACCTTGGTGAAATCCTTGTGGGTGTAGACGGCAATCACTCCAGGCGCCTTGGTTGCCTGGCTGACGTCGATGCTCTTCACCATCGCGTGGGCGAACGGGCTTCGGACCACCGCGAGGAAAACCATGCCGGGCCGGGTGAAGTCGTCCACGTAGCGCCCCTCGCCGCTCACGAGTCGCGGGTCTTCGCGGCGGTGGATCTTGGCGCCAATCATCGTTGTGACGGCCATGCCTACTCCCCTCCCGCGGTGACGGCGGGCTGGCTCGCGGGCTTGGCTCTGGCGCCGCCCATGGTCTTGGCCGCGGCCTGCACGGACTTGACGATGTTCACGTAGCCCGTGCACCGGCAGAGGTTGCCCTCGAGGCCCCGGCGAATCTCGTCCTCGGTCGGGTTCGGGTTTTGCTCGAGGAGGTAGGCCGCGGCCATGATGAAGCCTGGCGTGCAATAGCCGCACTGGAGACCGTGCTCGTCCCAGAATGCCTGCTGGAGCGGGTGCAGCTCCCCATCCTTGGCCATGCCCTCGATGGTGGTGAGCTTCTTGCCCTCGGCCTGGACGGCGAACATCGTGCAGCTCTTGACCGCCTTGCCGTCGACGAGGATCGTGCAGGCGCCGCACTGGCTCGTGTCGCACCCGATGTGGGTGCCGGTGAGGCCGACGACGTCTCGCAGATAGTGCACGAGAAGAAGCCGGGGCTCGACCTCATGCTCGTGCCGGTGGCCGTTGACAGTGGTCGCTACCTTGTGCTTCATACGCTCCTCTCCTAATTACCCCAGGGGGCGGCGGCGCCCGGGACCGCGTCGGTCAACCAGGCGAGCTGAAAGCGAACCCCTACATTGCGCTACTTTTAGCGGCGAAATGCAACTAGAAAATTCCTTCAGCGTCGGCGCGCCGCCTGACACCGTGTTCGCGTACCTGATCGACGTGAACAAAGTCGTGGGCTGCGTTCCGGGCGCGGAGCTGTCTGAAGTCGTGGATCCGACCACGTTCAAAGGCAAGGTCAAGATCAAGGTTGGACCGATCACAGTCGCCTACAGCGGCACCGCAAAGATCGTCGACCGCAACGACACGCAGCACACGGCCACCCTCGAGGCAGAGGGACGGGAGACCACCGGGCCGGGATCCGCCAGGGCCAAGGCGCTGATGAGCGTGGAAGCCGACGGCGGCGGATCGACGGTCAAGATCGTGACGGACTACAACGTGGCCGGGCGGGTGGCCCAGTTCGGCCGCGGGGTGATGGAAGACGTTTCCCGGCGGATCGTCAACGATATGGCCGCCTGCATCAAGGCGAACGTGGAGGCGGGCCAGCACGCATCAGGCGCCGGCGGCGGCATCTCGGGCGGCTCGGACGTCCCGGCGAGCGGGCCGCCACACGTCGTCACCGCGAAACCGGTCAACGCGCTGAGCCTGTTCTTCAAGGTCCTGTGGTCGGGGATCAAGCGCGCGTTTGGAGCGAAGCCGGCTTAAGCGAGGCTCCTAGCCCAGGTACAGGCCGACCATCAGGTCTCGATTGACCATGATCAAGGGCTGGGTCCAGCTCTTGGCGGTCACCCCGAAGATCGTGACCGTGGCGTCCAGCACCGAGAAGAAGCGCGACTTCATGAGGATCTCGTTGTGCATCGCCGGCTCGGTCGCCTTCGGGAACTCGACCGCCCCTGTCACGAGGAACGTGTTCGCCTGGAACATGACGTAGCGCCGGATCATCTCGATGATCTGGTCCGGCGGAGGCGGCTCCGGTTCGATCGTGCGGATTCCGCCGACATAGGCCTTGCTGAACAGGCCCTCCGGCACTCCGTTCAGCGCCACGGCGCCGGGAATCAGCGGCTCCGCGCTGACGTTGCGGAGGTGAAACACCGGCTCGGGATCGTTGATGGTGTCCCGCAGCCGCCCCCGGATCTGGATTTCAGCCGTGAGCCTTTGAGACGGGGTCAGCACGTCGACCTTGCTCCAGGCAATCGCCGCGTTGATGGCGCCGGTGGTTGGCATGGCGGGAGGATAACGCGACGGGACCGTCTCACACCTGAGAATTGGTTCATGGACCTCCGCGAGGCACGGCTCAGAATCGAGGCGCGCGCCGACCTGCGTGCCTTTATCTCGATCTCGTCCGAGGACGCCGCCGGGATCGTCGTCGCGGTCAAAGACCTGGTCGACGTCGCCGGCATGGTCACGACCGCGGGCGGGATCATCCTTCCCAACGTGCCGGCTGAACGCGACGCGCCGGTGATCGAGCGTATCCGCGGCGAAGGCTGCGTCATAGCCGGCAAGACCAACCTGCACGAGTTCGCGTTCGGCGTGACCAGCGCCAACATCCACTACGGGACCGTGCGCAACCCGCACGATCCGTCCCGCGTCGCCGGCGGCTCGTCCGGTGGCTCGGCAGTGGCCGTGGCAGCCGGCATGTGCGATTGGGCGATCGGCAGCGACACCGGCGGCTCGATCCGCATCCCAGCGTCGCTGTGCGGAGTGGTCGGGTTCAAGCCGTCGCTCGGCACGATCGACCTGACCGGCGTAATTCCGCTCAGCTGGTCGCTGGACACCCTCGGCCCCATGGCGCCGGACGTGGCGAGCGCAGCGCGCGCCTTCTCTTTGATGTCGGGTGAGGCTGTAAACGTCGACCACCTCGAAAGGCCCAGGCTCGCGGTGCCGGCCGGGTGGGTCGGTGAGCTGGACGAGCCGACCGAACGTGCCTGGCGGCTCGTCTCCAACGGCCTTCCAGAGATCCATTTCGCCGACCGCGACCGGCTGTTTCGCAACGGCTTGACGATCCTCCTGGTCGAGGCGGCGACCTATCACCGCCGGTGGGCGGGCGAGTTTCCGCAGAAGTACGGCGCAGATGTCCTGGGACACATCCGGCGGGGACTCGGAACGCTGGCTGTGGACTTCGAGGAGGCCCTACGCGAACGGCCGGGGCTGCAGCAAGCCGCGGAGCGCGCGATGGACGGCTTCGATGCGCTGCTGCTGCCTGCGACGGCGATCGTGGCGCCGCCGGTTGACGCGGGAACCGAAGTGCGGGAGCCGCTCTCACGCTTCACGCGTCCGTTCAACACGACTGGGCAGCCCGTGGTGACGCTGCCGGCGCCGGTGCGGGGGCTTCCAGTGGGGATTCAGGTGGTCGGGCGGACCAACGTGGACACGCTCAGAACCGCCCTGTGGCTGGAACGCGAATGGCAGAACCTCACCCCAATAAATCGAACATGAAGTCGAAGGAGCTGTTTCCGGCTGTCTTCGGACGCCACGCGATTGCGTACCAGCAGCGCATCGAGCTGGTCATGAACCGCGGCGAAGCTCGAGGTCGCTTGCGAGCTCTCGAGTTGGTCGACGTGCAACCCGGCACGCGGGTGCTCGACCTGGCTTGCGGGCCTGGAACGCTCAGCCGGCGTCTCGCCCTGCAGGTTTCGCCGCGTGGTGAAGTCGTCGGGGTCGACCTTGCGCCAGGGATGATCGAGGTGGCGAGGGCGGCCCGCATTCCCAACGCTCGCTTCGAGGTCATGGACATCGAGAAGCTGAGCTTTCCCGACGCGTCGTTCGACGCCGCCGTGTGCGGGCACGGCCTGCAGTTCGCGCCGGAGCTTGCCGTGGCGCTGAGCGAGACCCGGCGAGTGCTTCGACCGGCAGCGCGGTTTGCTGCCAGCGTCCCTGTCGAGGGCAACAACGAGTCGGTATGGTCGCTCCTCGAAGCCGTCATCGATCGCAGGCTCCCACCCGCCGCACAGGCAATCGACCAGAGCCCGACCCGCGCAACGGTCGCGGACAGGGTGCGGTTTGGCCAGGCCGCGCTGCATGCCGGCTTCGCGAGCGCCGAGGTCGAGCTGATCGAGGAGCACGTGAGATGGGAATCGGCCGAGCAGCTCGTTTCTCTGTTCACGAGCTGGTGGAGCTGTGCATCGCGCCTGGACGGGATCGACGCCGAGGAGCGCCGGAAATTCACTGAGGAGGCGACCGAGACCATCAAGCGAGCGCACCCGGGCCCGATCGATACCGTGGGACGAAACCACGTCCTGTTCGCGGTCGCTTGATGCGACAGTGGTGCGGAGCTCTGCTGCTGCTCGCGGTCATGAGCGGCTGCGCTCCTGCTCCGCAAGCGGTGGCTCCCGCGAGCTCTTCGCCGTCGGCCCTGCCTCTCGAGTCGCCTTCGCCCTCCCCGGCTCCGATCGTGTACGGCCCCCCGCAGTACCGGGCCATGTGGGTGGACGCAATTCACGACGGCATCAAGTCTCCGGCCCAGGTGGAGAAGCTGGTCGCGGACGCCCATCGGGCGAACATCAACGCGCTGATCGTCCAGGTGCGGAAGGGCGGCGACGCTTACTTCAATCACGCGGACGAGCCGCGAGCGCTGGACATCGTCGCATCACGCGGTTTCGACCCGCTCGCTTACGTGATCCGGCTGGCGCATGCGTCGACGCCGCGGATCGAGGTCCATGCCTGGCTCAACACGTTTTACGTCAGCGAAGACAGCGGCGTTTTCGTGAAACACGGAGCGACCTGGGGAAATCGAGCCAACGACGGCTCGATTTCCGGATATCTGGACCCGGGCATACCGGAGGTGCAGGCATACACGCACAAGATCTTCATGGACGTGGCCCGCAACTACGACGTGGACGGGCTGCACATGGACTTCGTCCGCTACGCCGGCGCGAACTGGGGCTACACCTCGACCTCTCTCTCGCTGTACATGCACGACACGGGTGCGACCGCCGTGCCGGCGCCCGACGACCCACGATGGCAGGCCTGGCGGCGAGACCGCGTGACGGCCTTCGTGCGTGACCTGCACAACGACTTGCATGCGGTCAAGCCCGGAGTGAAGCTCAGTGGAGCGCTCATCTCCTTCGGCGGGGGCCCTACATCGGCGGCGGGTTGGAACTTCACGTCGGCCTACACGTCCGTGTTTCAAGACTGGCGTGACTGGCTGCAGAAGGGCTACATCGACTTCGGGGTACCGATGAACTACGACAGCGACTGGAGCGCGCGCGAGGCCAGGTGGTTCGACCAGTGGCTCGCCTTCGAGAAGGATTCTGGGTTCGCCAATCGCGTGGTGACGGGCACGGGCGCCTTCTTGAACTATCCCGAGGACGCTCTGGCCCAGATCCGCCGCGTGCTGGCGCCGTCGGCCAGCGGAAACCGCGTGCTCGGAGTCGCGATCTATTCATATGCGTCGACGTCCGTCTACGGCAACTCGGACTTCTACAATTCGGCCGACCTCTCCTCGTCGCTGCCCCGACAGCCATACGCCGGATCGACCATCGGCGAGGCGGGATTGGTCCGCCGGGCGGAGCTGCTCAACGACTGGTTCATGACCCAGCTCTCGCAGCCTGCCTATTACAGCGACGTGCAGCTGGGCCGGATCCATACGCAGCCGGTGTTCAACCTGCCGGCCGAGCCGCCCGCCCTACCCGCCGCGTGAACGGCCGACGTGCCGCGGGCTAGCGCGATCCTGCGCCTGCTCGCATTCGCGGTGCCGGCGGCGCTGGCCGCGGCAGGCATTCAGCCGCTCCTGGGAGCCGCCACCGGGGCAGTGAAGCTGAGCTGGGCGATCGGTCTCACGGCGCCGGCGGTGATCGCCGCCGGCCTGGTGTTCGGCGCGGGACGGATGCTCGATCGCGGCGACCTCGTCCAGCCGCCGTGGTATTCGGCCTGGATCCTTTTCCCGGGCGCCTTCCTCCTGGCGGGGGCCGCCGCGATGTGCATCTTCGGCGCGCTCGTGGAGCTCTCGTTGATCACGTGGATCCTGTGGACGCTGCTGATCGGCGGATCGCTGTTCTGGGCCGGAGCGATGGTCGTGGTGCGAAGCACCTCGCGCTGACGGGCACAGAGGGCGCTCGATGCCAGGCACCGATGAAAGTCGCACCCTGCTCGAGCGATTAGTCGCCCTGGGAAACGATCTCAAAGGTGTTCATCAAAGAAGAAAGCCGGCCCGCGCCAGTGCAGGGCCGGCCTGTTGGGAGTTCAGCTACGCGAGCTTGATACGGTTCGCGCGCGGGCCCTTCTGGCTCGCCTCGATCTCGAAGCTCACCCGCTCGCCGCCCGCCAGCGAGTCGAAGTTCACGGCCGAATCGAGGCCGGTGCGGTGGAAGAAATACTCCCGCCCGTCCTCGGCTGCGATGAACCCGAACCCGCGGTCGGAGACCAACTTCTTGATGGTGCCTGTCGGCATCTCCCTACTCCCTTCTCGAAAGCAATGTCGCGAACGCACGGGCCCTTTCGAGAACTTCCACGACCGCGGCGCACATCGCCTCCCATCCGGGCGACTGATCTACCTTACCACCGGCGATCGCGATCGCAAAAGAGATCAGAGGGCCACCAATGCCACCCCCACCAGGGTGGCCACCGCACCTGCAAGTTTCATCGGTACAGCCCTCCGCTCACGCAGCCGCCACACGCCCCATACAGCCACTCCGACCACCGAGGTTTCGCGCACCGGCGCGACGACGGAGAGGGGTGCGATGCTGAGCGCCCAAAGCACGAGCAAATAGCCGCTCCACATGAAGATTCCGATCACGATCGCCTGCGTTCGACCGATCTTCGCCGGCGCGATGGACTCCTGCTGAGCCGGGCGCCTTCCGGCCACGAGGCGCCCGGCCACCCACTTTGAAACCGCGATGCCGATAACCATCAGGACGATCAGCAGCCAGCCGTAAAGCCATGGTGTCGTGAGCCGCACCCCGACACGATCAATTGCCGTGTACGTCGCGATCGCCACCCCGGTCAGCAGGGCCGGCACGGTGGCCCGCCCGGTGGCCTGCGAGAGCGTGACTGCGAGGATGCCGACGAGCAGGAGGCCGACGCCCGCGAGCTGGAGAGCGGACAGCCGCTCATTGAGCAAGCCCAGGCCGGCGATGACGGCGAGCAACGGCGCCGAGCCACGTGCGATCGGGTAGACCGCGGACAGCTCACCGCGCCGGTAGGCCGCAGCGAGGAGCCACAGGTAGGTGACCTCGAACACGCCGGAGAGCGCGCACCACCCCGCCGCGGCCGGCGCGAGGCCGGGCCGGCCGGTCCACACCCATGCGACCGCAACCGCCGGAGTCGCGAGCAAAACCGCGGCGAGCGTTCCGCGCTGAAAGGTTTGCATCGGGTCGGCACTCACCTTCGCGAGGACGTTCCACGTGCCGTGCAGCACCGCCGCGGCCAGCGCCAGCGCGATCGCGGCGGCGATCAGCCCGTCAACCCATCAGGATGTTTGCGCGGCCTTGCGAGCAGCCGGCCGAGGAGCCTGTACACCTCGGGATTGACCAGCAGTCCGTTGTGGCTGCCCCAAACGTGAATTGCCGGAATGTCAGGCCGGATGCAGGAGCGGAAGTTCACGACGTCGTCCGAGCGTGTGTAGATCGAGGTCGTCGGCGCGGCCGGGGGCAGGCGCAGGTCGTGGGCGAAGCGCCCCTCGAAGTTCCAACGGCGGCCATAGGCGAGCTCGTTCGCCGTCTTGACCACGCCTACGGCATGGCGGGTCACCGCAGCGAGGTCGGTCGTGTCTGCAAGTGGCGCGCCCAGCGTGATCACCTGCTCGACGCTCTCGGGCCTTCGTTGCGAGAGCACCTTGGCAAGCAGGCCGCCGCGGCTGTGCCCGACAAGGCTGACCCGCGATCCGGCCTCCGATTCAACCGCGATGAGGCGGCGGCGAAGGAGCGCCAGCAACCGCTCCGAGTCCTGGACGTTCAGCAGGATGCCCGACAGATACGCCTTGTAGCCGATCCGGCCGAGCCAGTTGTAGAGCACGGTGAAGGACCAGTCACCCGACAGAAAACCTGGAACCAGCAGGACCGGCCGCCCATCGCCCTTCGGCACACCGCGCCCGCGAAAAACAGGGTCGCGCAGCAGCGCCGATATCTCGCGGAACGCGAGTGGATCCCACAACCTCACGGCAGCGATCGTAGGTTGTACGCCACCGCGACACGGATCAGGTCGCAGCCGGGCGCGCGCAGGGCGCGCTTTCAGGCTGCAGCCGGGCGCGCGCAGGGCGCACTTTCAGACTACGTAAACACCCCCGTCGGTTCCGATCTGGAGGGCGATCGCCGCCAGAGGTGTGGGGGCCGGGCCGGCGATCACCGCCGCGCCGTTGGCGGGATCGAACGCGGCGCCATGGCACGGGCAAGCCAGCACCTTCTGGCCCGAGTCGTAAGACACGGTGCAGCCGGCGTGCGTGCATATCGCGTCGAACGCGACCACGTTGCCGCCGGCGAGCGCCACGGCGACCGCCGGATCCCCCGTGGCGGGGTCCTGGAACGCGAGGGAGCCCTGCGACTGAATGTCTGCGAGCGCTCCGATCCTGGTCCCGGTCGGAGAGGCGACCGGTGTCGGGCTGGCCGCCGGCGTCGCGTTGCTAGAGGAGCCCTGCACTGGTGATAGGCGGGTCCGCGGCAACAGGGCGAGCACCCAGATCAGGGCCACTGAGGCGCCACCGAACTGAACGAGCAAGCGGCGCCGGCTGAGGTCTGTGGTGGCGGCACGTCCGCGCACATCGCTCTGCTGAGGTCCGAAGATAACGGGCCGCAAGGTCAGTACGTCCTGGTCGCCGACGAGCACGAGCGTGATCCATGCGACCGCGTAGATGCTGTCGGAACCGAGAAAGTAGGGCTGAATGGACCAGCTGGCGGTAAGAAAGAAGACCAGGCTGACCAACGCGCCCGCGGCGGCCGCCCAGCGCGTCGCGAGGCCAAGCAGGACCAGCAGCCCGATCGCCAGCTCGACGGCGACCACCGCGATGCCCGCGAGCTGAGGCACCGGCAGCGCGAAGACCTCGACCAGGAAACCGATCGGCGAGTGGGTGGCAAAGCCCTGCAGCTGCGTGCCGATATAGGTCGACGCACCTGGCTGAAGGAATCCCGGGTCGGAGATCTTCTGCAGCCCGGCGTAAACGAAGGTCACTCCGAGAAACAGCCTGAGCGGAAGTGTCCCATAGACGATCCAGCGGTCGGCCTGCTGCGGGCGCGGTTGCGGTTGGAGACGTTGCGGCTTCTTGGCCAAGACAAACGGACATTACCCGGAAACCGCTGGGCGCTTCCTGTGCCCAGGCTGTGAATTGCCCAAGAATTGCCGATGCTCCATTGAACATACTGTCTGTTAAAGTAATTAGGATGACCCGCCGAGGCTATCGGCTCGGCCGGCGCCAGGCCGAGGTCGACCGAACGCGATCCGGCATTCTTGCCGCCGCCCGCGACCTGGTCGCGAAGCTCGGTCCCGCGGCGAGCGTGGGAAAGGTGGCCGAGCACGCCGGCGTGTCTCGAATCACGATCTACAACCAGTTCGGGTCGAAGGCTCGCCTGCTCGAGGCGTTGACCGCCGAACCCGGCTCCGTTGCCCCCGACCCGCCGCCGGGGGAAGGGGGCGACCCTGTCGACGACCTCAGGCGGCGGGTCGAGCACGCCTGCGCCGTCTGGGCGGAGAACCCGGACCTCTACCGGCAGCTCGCCGGCCACGGCCGGCATGGCCCGCATGACCGGCAAGCTGATGCCGACCACGCGCTGGCGCTGAGGCTTGCCGCCGACGACCGCCTGCGGCCGGGATGCTCGATCAAGGAGGCCGAGGACGTGATCGGGATCCTCGCCTCCTTCTCGGTCTTCGATCGCCTCCACAAGGGGGGCAGGCGTTCGCCGGCCGGTGTCGCAGAGATCCTCATGCGAATGGCCTCAGGCGTCATGAGACCGCTCCCCCAGGTCTAGGATTGACGCAGTGCGCCATAAGACAGCGGACCTGGATGGACCGATTCACTACCTGGACTTCGGAGGCACAGGCAGACCGCTTGTCATGGTGCACGGGCTCGGCGGCAGCTCGCTGAACTGGATGGCGGTCGGCCCAGAGATCGCGAACAGCTATCACGCCATCGCCATCGACCTCGCCGGCTTCGGCCAGACTCCCCTCTTCCGGCGCTCAGCCGCCGTAGGGGACAACGCCGACCTGGTGCACGAGTTCATCGAGAAGGTGATCGCGGAGCCCGTGACGATCATGGGCAACTCGATGGGCGGCCACATCGCGGTCCTCGAGGCGGCCGCCCACCCGGCCTGGGTGAGCGAGATGATCCTCGTGGATCCTGCCATCCCCGGCGTTCACGTCACACGACCCGAACCGGCGCGGCTGGGGGTGATGGCGGCGCTGACAGTCCCGGGACTCGCTGAGATCCTGCTCGAGCGGCGTGTTCGCGTGCTCGGTCCGGAGGGGTTGGTCCACGAGACCCTCGCCATCGTTTGCGCTGATCCGTCACGCGTGCCGCCCGATGTGGTCGAGGCGCACATCCGGCTCACGAGGGAGAGGGACAGGCTCGGACGCCAGAACGGCCGCGCCTTCCTGCAGGCGAGCCGGTCGATCGGCCTGCGGATGGCCGATCCGCGCTTCTGGCTCCAGGTGGCGAGGGTGCGCGCCCCCACCCTGGTGATTCACGGGAGCCTCGACCGGCTCATCCCGCTCGCCGCCGCCAGAGAGCTCGTGCGCCGGCGGCCCGACTGGACCCTCGATGTGCTCGACGGCGTGGGTCACGTCCCGATGATGGAGGCGCCCGGCATGTTCATCGCGGCCCTGAATGCGTGGAGCCCCTATAGAATCGCCGCCGAGGCGGCGGGCTAGACCGCCCCAGTTTCACAACGGAGTAAACGCTCAAGCACAACTTTGGCAACAGCCCGAGAACTTCATCACAGCAAGCGCCGCGGCCGGCTCGGCATCGCCATGTCGGTCCTGCCAGACCTCCGCCACCTTGGTCGTTGGGATCCGATTCCGCCGATGTGGCTCGAGGGCCGCATCTACCTCGAATACCTCCGGCTGATTCGCGACCCGGTCTTCCGTGGCCTGGAGATCCCCCCCGGCCTAGGCAAGCCGGTGATGTTGATACCGGGCTTTCTCGCCGGCGACTGGACGCTGCACACACCCTTTCAGTGGCTGCGGCGCGTCGGTTACCGGCCCCAGGTGGCTGGCGTCACCTTCAACGTCATGTACTCGGAGGTGATGCTCAGGCCGCTCATCGATACGCTCCTTGAGCTGCGACGGCGGACGGGCGCGCGCGTCTCGCTCGTCGGTCACAGCCGAGGCGGAGTGCTGGCCAAGGTGCTGTCGCACAGAAAACCCGATCTCGTCGAGCAGGTGATCACGCTCGGATCTCCGCTCAGCGACCCGTTCGACATCCATCCGCTGACCATGGCCGGCGTGCGGGCGGCGCACCTCTACAACGTGTTTCGCTTTGGGCATCCGGCTTCGGTCGAGGAACGTTTCCTCCGCGACCTTGCCGCCGCGCCACGCGTCCCGACGACTTCCATCTATTCGCGATCTGACGGTGTCGTCAACTGGCGCGCATGCCTGCGACACGACGTCAACGCCATCGAGGTGGCCGGCAGCCACATCGGGCTCGCCCTGAACCCGGAGGTGTACCGAATCCTCGCCTGTCTTCTGCCTGCCCCGTGGCGCGAGAGTTGACCGGGTAACATCGAGTCCAGCGGGAGCTCGGCCTCCGCGGATGAGGCGGGCTGAGAGGGCGCCCTGACGCCGACCGCATGAACCTGAACTGGGTAATGCCAGCGGAGGGAGACACATGAGCGACGTCGCAGCCAGTGCGGTCGATTCGGATTCTTTCGGCAGAGTCGAGAGCCACGGCATCGACTCCATCCCGGCCGCCGAGCGGCATGGCGCGCCGCGTGAGCTCGCGTTCCTTTGGGCGGGCGCGTTCGTCAACTACGCGAGCCTTTTCACTGCGAGCCTCCTGACCACCTACTACGGGCTTGGGGTGTGGGACGGCCTCCTGGCGACCCTTCTCGGAACCGTCGCCGCGGCCGCGATTCTCGGCTTGCTCAGCAACACGGGCCCGAGGTCGGGCGAGCCGCAGATCATCTACACGCGACGGATCTTCGGCGTGCGTGGTTCGTACCTGGGTGCGGGGCTCACTCTCTTTCTCGCGATCGGGTGGTTCGCGGTCGACTGCGTGATCGCGGCGCAGGCGGGCGCTCAGCTCCTGGGCGCGGGCAATCGATGGGTGACTCTCGGACTCGTCCTCGCGATCGCCGCCATCAGCGTGGCCGTCGCGATCTTCGGTCACGAAACGATCAAGGTCCTCGCGACCTACGGAGCGATCGCGTTCGCAATCCTCTCGCTCGCGCTCTTCATATTCCTCGCTCCTCAGTTCCACTGGACCCAGGGTGCTACCGTCTCCGGCTCCGCCTACCCGGGCGCGTTCGTGCTCGGCTTCATGACGTGCTTCGCACTCGTCGCATCGTGGTATCCGTTCGCAAGCGATTACTCGCGCTACCTGCCCAAGTCCAGCTCGACGAGCTCGATCACTTTGTGGGCGATGGCGGGCGTCGTTTTGCCGATGCTGCTGCTCGGCCTGTTCGGGCTCCTCCTCCCTACGATCGATGCCGGACTCGCCTCCAGCCAGGGAGTGCTGGCTGTGATCAGCCGGCACGCGCCAACCTGGGTCGCGGTTCCGTTCTTCGCCTTCGTCGTGCTGGGCGAGGTCTGGGCCAACTACTTCGACGTGTACACGGCTGGACTCGTCACGCTCGCCATGGGTTTGAAGCTCCGCCGCTGGCAGACCGCCCTGGCCTGCGGCCTCCTCGGGACGGCGCTCGCGTCGTACGCCGTGGTGGTGAGCGATTTTCACCTCGCGTACGAAGACTTCCTGATCCTCACCTATCTATGGGCGCCTGCGTGGGCGGCGGTCGTCCTCCTCACATTCTTCTTCTTCGAAGGCCGGCCAAGACCTCGGCTCGCGCTGGTCGCCTGGCTCGCCGGGACTTTCACGAGTCTTGCCTTCGTCAACTACAGCACCCTGTTCAGCAACCTGTCCGGAGCGCCGACCTTCTTCAACGGCGGCCTCCTGAACACAATGCACGGAGCAGACGTGAGCGGGTTGGTGAGCGTGGCGGTCGCGGCCGCGGTTTACTGGACCGGGCGGCGCATGAGGGCCGCTTGAAGCTGCCAGTCGCACTCACGATCGCGGGCTCGGACTCCGGCGGAGGCGCCGGCATCCAGGCGGACTTGAAGACGTTCGCGGCACTTGGGGTGCACGGGACGTCGGCGCTCACAGCCATCACCGCGCAGAACACACTCGGCGTGATCGACATCCTGGAGGTGCCCCCTGCGCTCGTCGCCGCACAGATCGAAGCCGTGATGCTCGACATCGGCGCCCAGGCGGCGAAGACAGGCATGCTCTCGAGCGCCGCGATCATCGAAGCGGTCGTGAGTGCCATCACTCACTTCGACATCGTGAACCTGGTCGTCGACCCGGTGATGGTGGCCAAAGGCGGAGCGAGGCTCTTGCGCGATGACGCGGTGGATGCGCTGCGGCGCCGGCTGCTGCCGCTGGCTGCAGTCGTGACCCCCAACCTTCCCGAGGCCGAGGTGCTCCTCGGAAGGTCGATCAGAACTCTCGACGATCGCCGCCAGGCCGCCCGCGACCTGGTCGCTCTGGGGGCGCGCGCCGCCGTGGTCAAGGGCGGCCACGGCGATGAGGATCAGGCGATCGACCACTATTTCGACGGCACCGACCTGATCGAGCTTCGATCGCCGCGGATCGCGACTTCGAACACCCACGGGAGCGGCTGCGTCTTCTCCGCCGCGATCGCGGCGGGGCTGGCGAAGGGCAGCGATTCCCTGGCTTCGGTGCACCATGCGAAGGAGTTCATCACGGGGGCGATCGAGCGATCGTTGGAGGTGGGCCGTGGCCACGGCCCGGTGAACCCGATGTTCAAGATCGTCGACTGAAGCGGATTTCTCGCCGCGCGCGGGCCGCATTCTTAAAGAAGGCTGAGGTCCCAGGAGCCGGTTAAGCTGTCCCCTGATGAGCAAGCGGAAGCGACCGAGCAAGACCCCGTCCGGCGCCGACCAGCCCGTCAGCGAAGAAGGCCCCGCCTCCGCCGCCGGCGATGCGCCGAAAGAGGACATGGCCCATATCGGCCGCGACGCGCTGGCGGGCAGCCCCGACATCTTCGCCCCCAAGTGGACCGAGGAGGCATCGCCGGCTCCGGAGAGCGCCGGCGAGCCGGTTGTGACCGAGGCCGCGGCCGAGCCGGTCGAGCCGGCCGTCGAAAAGCCGGCCGAGAGCACCGAAATTGCAACCGCCGCAGCAGCGGAGTCGGAACCTGTGCCGGCGCCGCCCACCCCGCCGCTGCCGCATTACGTGGCGCCGAGGACTCGCACCGCCTCGTCGCGTAGCGGCGGTTCCAGCGCCGCCCTGGGCATCGTGCTGGTCGTGGTCGGCCTCTTCGCGCTCGGCATCGTGGTCTTCGGCATAGACCTGACCCAGTACGGCTGGCCTCTGTTCGTGATCATCCCCGGCCTCACCTTGCTGGTGGTCGGCTTCCTCGGGGGCGGCCCTGGAGCGTCGGTACCGGGTGGCATCGTGACCGTGCTGGGCCTGGTCCTCGCATACCAGAGCAGCAACGGCGACTGGGCGAGCTGGGCTTTTGTATGGGCGCTGGTCGCGCCCGGCGGCGTCGGCCTTGGTCTTTACCTGCAAGCGCTGCGCGACCGCGACCCCGTCATGTTGAGACGCGGCCGCACCCTGATGTTCATCGCCGCGATGATCTTCATGATCGGGTTCGTTTTCTTCGAATCGATCCTGGGCATCAGTGGGATGGACTACGGGATATTCGGCAAGGCAGCGCTGCCCGCGCTCCTGATCCTGATCGGGATCGTCCTCCTGGTCCGCAGCCTCCAGAGGAGTCGCCAAGGAGTATGAGAAGGAACCAGGACGGTTCCTTCTCATCGCCCGGTCGGCTTCGCCGACGGGGCTGCTCATCCTCCCGGGTTCGGATTGTCTTAATAGACGTCTCCTTGCCACGTTTGGCCGGCAATAGGGAACAAAGTCGCAGCCGGGATTAACCCGGCTGCCCAAGCCACGTCAGCGACAGGGCTTCAGCGCTTTCCGGTCGGCAGCTGATCCACTCAGTGCGCCCTGCGCGCGCCCGGCGTCAATGCGCCCGATGCGCGCCCGGCGTCCGCGCCGCGAGACCGTCGCGGCTGATCTGGTACTCCGTTTCGGTTCGAAACTGCTTGAAACCGAGCCTCTTGTTGATCGCCAGCATCGGCGCGTTCGAGCCGGCATTCTGAGTCGTCATCCATTCGGCCTCCGGGTGAAGCTCGTGAATGTGGGCCAGCATCGCGGCCTTGATCCACTTTCCCAATCCCCGCCCTCGAGCGTCGGGTCGAACGCCGGTGAATCGCTGCTCGACGATGGTCGGCCGGTGGGGCGCCCAGCTCGTGTCTGTGATGGCAGAGATCACACCGTCGGACTCACGAGTCAGGATCGTGTGCAGCTGCTCATCGGCGATTTCCAGCCGCGCGTAGTAGTCGCGCATATGGTCGGGAGTGATGACGATCTCACCGTGGTCGAGATCCTCGAACGGAATGGTGTTGAGCATGCTCGACAGCTGCGGCGCGTAGTCGTTCCACATCGCTTCGGGCAGTGGGCCGTCGTAGGACTCGAGCCTGCTACCGGGTGAGCGCGTTGGTCCTTCCGCAAGCCAGCGGTCGACCATCTTCCAGTCCACGGCCGCCAACTTGAGCCGGTTCTCAGCTCCGACGAGCCTTGCCTTGGCTCCGACCCACCGGAGGAACGCATGGCCCGAATCTTCTTCGGCACCCATGCCCACGACCGTGCAGCCGAGCGCGTCCATCAGCTCGACCAGCACAGGCAGCAAGGAGGAGCCGAGCCCTCGCCGGCGGGCATCCGCACGGACGTACAGGTCGGCCCACAAGAGGTGCTTGTTGGATTCGTGGCCGGGTGTCCCCGGCTTGCTGGTCGAGCCCGACATCCAGCTCACCAGGCGGCCTTCGTCGACGATCTCGTAGTGGCGATGGATGTCGAAGGGGCTATCGCGCTTCATCAACGTCTCTTCGAGCTCGTCCGGCCGGATCGGATCGCCGGGGCGTGACTCCTTCTGTCTAAGCCGTCGGTACTCGTGATAACGCTTCCAGAAATCCGATCCCGCCGACTTGAACTCGACCCTGCGGGCCTCGTGCGCAGCCACTGTCGATCGATAATCTCACAACGATGAGCACCACTCGTCCCTTCAAGGTTGGCGTGACGATCCATCCGCAGCAGTGCACGATCGGGGAGCTTCGCGATGCCTGGCGTCGCGCCGATGAGCTGGGCGTGGACAGCATCTGGTTCTGGGACCACTTCTTTCCTCTCTATGGCGACCCCGACGGAAACCAATTCGAATGCTGGTCGCTGCTGGCCGCGGCGGCGCTCGATACTCGCGCGCCTCAGATCGGACCCATGGTCACATGCATCGGCTATCGCAATCCCGACCTGATCGCGTACATGGCAGGCACCATCGACCAGCTCTCCGGCGGAAGGCTCGTCCTGGGCCTCGGCGCCGGCTGGTTCGAGCGCGACTACGCGGAGTACGGCTACCGGTTTGGAGAGGCCAGGGACCGGGTGCGGGATCTCAAGGAGGCGCTGCCGCGAATCAAGAGCCGCATCTCAATTCTCAAGCCCGGACCGGCAGGACCGCTGCCGATCCTGATCGGCGGGGGTGGCGAGAAGGTGGTGTTGAGGCTGGTTGCCGAGCATGCCCAGATGTGGAACGGCGGGGGGCCACCGGACGAGTTCGCTCACAAATCCGCCGTGCTGGACGAATGGTGCGGTCGCGTTGGCCGTGATCCGAAAGACATCGAACGGACGGCCAATGTCGGACCGACGCCGCCGAAGCTGGTCGACGAGTGGCTCAAGGCCGGACTGCAGCACTTCGTGGTCAGGTTGGCCCATCCATTCGACACCAAAGCGCTGGAGCGGCTGGTCAAGTTTCGGGATTCGTAAGGGGCTGGGGCGGCGCGCCTGGCGTGGGACGCCGCAGACGTTGCGCCTCAGCTTCCAGGGCAAGGCGATGGCACGTGCGCATCGCCTGCATCAGGTCCTGCGTCGTGACTCCGAATCGATTGCGAATCACACCGTCGAAGTAGGTCATTCCAGTGAGTCTGCTGAGCGGCGTCTTGCGTGGCCGGACCAGGGCTCGGTTGAGCCGGTAGAAGATCACGTTGGGTACGGTCTTCGGGTCCTGCCACTCGCTGCCTTCCGACATTCGCATGCCCCGGAAGGGTCCGATGTGCGCTCCCATGAAATCGGTGACGTGAGCCCACCGCACCGTGGTCCCGGCGCGGGGGCGGCCGACCTTGAAGCCTTCGGTGGTCAGGGTCAGCTGCTCGCCGATTCCTTGCATCGCGCTGAAATAGAAGGCGTTGAGCCCGACCATCAACAGCACCGTCACCGGAGCGAGCCAGGGGTAGCTGAGATCGGCGAACAGGGCGAGCACGAGCGCTGGTGGAAACGCGATCCACCCGACGATCCGCAACCCGCGGACGGCGCTCGGGAGGTGCGGCGCGACCAGGACGACCTCCCCGCGGCGCGGGTCGAGGTTCGGGGTGCCGCGCTCACGCCGCCGCCACGCGTCCCACGCTCCGATTGCTGCGGCGGTCGAGCCTCCGATGCCGACGGTGTAGACGGTGAGCAGCGCAACCGTGATCACGAGAATGGTCCGGGCGTCCACTTCCGGCATTCTAGGGAGCACAACGAGTGGCGCGACTATTTGTGAACCGGCCACTAACAAAATGCAAAATCCCAGCCTACGATTCGTGTCACCACACCCTCTTCGCGGCGCGAGCCTCCTGCTGCTTGGCAGGAGGCTCGTCTAATTATTAGGGGAGGACAGACGTCCTCCCCTAATAGACCCCTCCCTCCTCAGCCACGTGGGATTGTGTTTGGGAAGTGGCATGCATGGGTGACGGCCGGAGTAAATCCGGCCTGAAGCTCCACTTGGCATTACGGGAAAGACGAAGGGGGGTTAGGCCGCTTTGACGGCTGCCACCAGCTTCGTCAGCGAGTCTTTGGCGTCGCCGAAGAACATCAGCGTCTTTGGGTCGAACATCAGGTCGTTGTCGATGCCCGCAAAGCCGGGGCGCATCGAGCGTTTCATGAAGACGATGTTCTTCGCCTGGTCCGCGTTGAGGATCGGCATGCCGTAGATCGGGCTGCCCGGCGCGTTGCGCGCCGAGGGGTTGACCACGTCGTTCGCGCCGACGATCAACGCGACGTCGGCATTCTTGAACTCATCATTCACCTCGTCCATCTCTTTGAGCTGCTCGTACGGCACGTTTGCCTCGGCGAGCAGCACGTTCATGTGTCCCGGCATGCGGCCGGCCACGGGATGGATCGCATACGTCACCTCGACACCGCGCTTCTCCAGCACGTCCGCAAGCTCGCGCGCGGCGTGCTGCGCCTGGGCGACCGCGAGCCCATAGCCCGGCACGATGATCACGCGCTGCGAGTAGGCGAGCAGCGTGCCGATGTCTTCCGCGGAGCCAGACCTCACGCTGCGGCCTTCCTTGCCCGCCACCGCAGCAGGCCCTGCATGCGTCTGGCCGAAGGCGCCGAACAGTACGTTGCCCAGCGACCGGCCCATGGCGTCGCTCATCAGCTTGGTGAGGATGCTTCCTGACGCGCCGACGAGCGTCCCGGCCACGATCAGGGCGAAGTTGTTGAGCGTGAAGCCGCTGGCCGCGACCGCCAGGCCCGTGAACGCATTCAGCAGCGAGATGACGACCGGCATGTCCGCACCGCCGATCGGCAGCACGAACGCCACGCCGAGCACCAGGGCCAGGACCATCAATGAGACGAAGGAGAATGGAATCGACGCCACCGCCAGCACCGCGATGACGAAGCCGAGGATCGCCGCGGCCAGGATGCCGTTGACGATCTGCTGGCCGGGATACGTGATGGGTTTCCCGGTCATCAGCTCCTGGAGCTTGGCGAAGGCCACCATGCTGCCCGCGAACGACACCGACCCGATCACGATGCTGAAGACGCTGGGAAAGGCCTCCGCGAAAGCAGGATGCTGGCCGAAGCGCAGCAGCTCGGCCACCGCCACCAGGGCCGCGGCCCCGCCGCCCACGCCGTTGAAGAGGGCGACCATCTGCGGGATGGCGGTCATCTTCACCATGCGGGCGCCGATGCTTCCGACCGCGCCGCCGATGACGACTCCGATGGCGATGATGATCACGCCTGCCGTCGTGAAGTGGAGCAGTGGCAGAGTCGCGACGAGTGCGATCACCATGCCGACCGCGGCGATGCGGTTTCCGTTGCGGGCGCCTTTCGGCGAGCTGAGCTGCTTCAAGCCGAGGATGAAGCACACCGCCGCGACAAGGTATGCGAGCTCGATCAGGGTGTTCATTTGGTGGGGGTCGATTCTTTGGCCGGAGCCGCTTGTTTCTGCGAACCATCTTGTGCGCCCTGCGCGCGCCCGGCGTTCCGGCCCTTGAACATCTCCAGCATCCGGTCCGTGACCACGAAACCACCGACTACATTCGTGGTGGCCAGCGTCACGGCCACGAGGCCGATGACGAGGTTCAGCGGCGAAGCAGCGTTGGACGCGATCACGATCGCGCCCACCAGGATGATTCCGTGGATCGCGTTGGTCCCGGACATCAAAGGTGTGTGAAGGATGGTGGGCACCTTGGAGATGACCTCGATGCCGACGAAGATCGAGAGTACGAAGAAGGTCAGCTCGTTGAGCAGCTCGTTGCTCATTTCGCCGGCTCCAGGAGCTGCTTGGCCCGTTCGTTCACGATCTCGCCGCCGTGAGTGACACAGCTGCCCTTTGTTATCTCGTCTTCGAAATCCAGGGTGATGGCTCCGTCCTTGACCAGGTGAAGGAGCAGGTTCGCGACGTTGCGCGCGAACAGCTGGCTCGTGGCCAGCGGCATCGTCGAGGGCACGTTGCGCGTGCCGATGATCGTGACCCCGGCCACATCGACGTCCTTCCCGGCCTGCGTCAGCTCGACGTTACCGCCGGTCTCCGCGGCGAGGTCGACGATGACAGAGCCGGGACGCATGCCCTTGACCATGTCGCCGGTCACGAGAAGCGGAGCGCGGCGGCCGGGGACGGCCGCGGTCGTGATCACCACGTCCGATTTCGCCACGTGCTCGCCGATCAGCTCTCGCTGCTTGGTGAGAAATTCCTCTGACTGCTCGCGGGCGTACCCCCCTTCGCCTTGCTGGCTCTCGAGCGCCAGCTCGATGAAGGTCGCACCCAGGGATTGGACCTCTTCCTTCACGGCCGGCCGAACGTCGTAGGCGGAGACCACCGCGCCGAGCCTGCGTGCGGTGGCGATCGCCTGGAGCCCGGCGACGCCGGCGCCCATGACCAGCACGCGCGCGGGGGCGACGGTCCCGGCCGCGGTCATCATCATCGGAAAGAACTTGCCGAGACGCCCGGCCGCCATCAACACGGCTTTATATCCGGCGGCCGACGCTTGCGACGAAAGGGCGTCCATGGACTGCGCCCGCGAGATGCGCGGCACGAGCTCGAGGCTGAACGCGGTCACGCCGCGCTTGGCCAGCGCCCTGACGATGTCCCCCTGCGTGGATGGCTGCAGAAAGCTGATCAGGACGGCTCCGCTCTTGAGCAGGCCGATCTCGTTCGGGGCGGGAGCCTGAACCTTGAGCACGGCGTCCGCATCCTTCAGCAGGGCTTCGGCGGTCTTCACGACCTTGACTCCCGCCTTCTCGTAAGCCTCGTCAAGAAAGTAGGCGCCGGCGCCGGCTCCCGACTCGACGCTCACCTCGAGCGAGGCGGCGATCAGCTTGGCCGCCGTATCGGGAACGAGGGCGACGCGATGCTCGTCCTCGGCCGTTTCTTTCGGAATGGCGACCTTCACAGATTGGCCACTCTAAGGAATCGGGGCTCGTTGCTGCAGACGCGTAAAATCCTTAGTCCGCGGCAGATAGAACAAAAGTGACGCAGCAGATCATCAACGACCTCACCATCCAGGCCGCCACGGTCAACGGTTCGGGAAGCCAGACGGCAAACCTGGTTTTGACCAGGGCGATCTTCCACATGGGGATCCCCGTCGCCCCCAAGAACGTGTTTCCCTCCAACATCGAGGGTCTCCCGACCTGGTACCAGCTCCGCGTAACGCCCGAGGGCCACATGGCTCGGTCTGACAAGGTCGACATCCTGATCGCCTTCAACCCCGCCACCTGGCACCAGGACCTCAAGACGGTTCGCCCAGGCGGCGTCGTCATCCACGAAGAGGTGTTCTCCACTGCGGAAGTTCGCTCGGACGTGACCTACTACCCGGTTCCTTTCGGGAAGCTGGCGAAATCGAAGATCCAGAACGACACGCTGCGCAAGCAGCTGGCCAACATGATCTATGTCGGCGTAGTCGCCGGCCTGCTCGGCATTCCCTGGGAGGCCCTGGAGCATGGCGTGAGGCGGCAGTTCCAGTCCAAGCCGAAGGCGGTGCAGGTCAACCTGGACGCCATCAAAGTCGGCTATGACCACTGGCAGGACAACTTCTCCAAGAAGGACCCGTACCACCTCGAACCGATGACCGGGGCCGTCGAAGGCAAGGTGCTCGTCGAGGGCAACCAGGCGGCGGCGCTCGGGGCACTCATGGGGGGTGTCACCGTCGCTGCGTGGTATCCGATCACGCCCTCCTCTTCGTTGTGCGAGAACCTCATCGCCTACGCCGAACGGTTCCGCACGGACCCGAAAACCGGCGAGAAGCTCTTCTCGATCGTGCAGGCGGAGGACGAGCTGGCGGCGGTCGGGATGGCGATCGGCGCCGGCTGGGCGGGCGCTCGCTCGATGACGTCAACGTCAGGGCCGGGTATCTCCCTGATGGCTGAGTTCGCGGGGCTGGCCTATTACGCCGAGGTACCTGTTGTGATCTTCGACATCCAGCGCATCGGCCCATCGACGGGCCTGCCCACACGGACCTCGCAGGCGGACGTCGGTTTCGCCTTCACCCTGTCGCATGGCGACACCAGGCACATCGTTCTGCTTCCCGGGTCGGTCGAGGAGTGCTACGAGTTCGCGCGGGACGCTTTCGACTATGCGGAACGGTTCCAGACCCCGGTCTTCGTGCTGTCCGACCTCGACCTCGGTATGAACCTCTGGATGACTCCCGAGTTCAAATACCCGGAAAAGCCTTTCGACCGCGGCAAGGTCCTTTCGAAGGAAGACCTCGGGCGGCTGGCGGGCGAGTGGGGACGCTACCGCGACGTCGACGGCGACGGCGTGCCGTATCGCACTCTGCCGGGCACCGACCACCCCGCGGCGGGCTACTTCACGCGGGGCTCCGGCCATGACGAATTCGCGCGCTACACCGAGAGCGCCGAAATCTATGGGCGGAACATGGATCGCCTAGTGCGCAAGCTCGAGACCGCCAGCAACGCCCTGCCCGCCCCTGTGGTGGACGAGAGCACGAGGTCCGCGATCGGTCTGATCGCCTTTGGGTCGACGCACGCCGCCGTCCTCGAGGCACGAGAGGCACTGGCCGCGGCCGCCAGGCCCGTCGACTACCTTCGCCTGAGGGCGCTGCCGCTTTCGGACGAGGTCGCCGCCTTCGTGTCCCGACACGAGCGCGTTTACGTCGTCGAGCAAAACCGCGACGGGCAGGTGTACGACATCGTCCGGCTCGCATTGCCCGCGGACCTCGTCGGACGAGTCCACTCGATCCGCCACTACGACGGCCAGCCAATCCCGGCACCGGCGATCACTGCACCACTTCTGCAAACGGAGGCCGTGCCCGCATGAGCGCAACCCTGAATCGCATCGGATTGCCTCGTGACGCCGACTCACCCCACGAAATCTTCGATTTCGCGGGGACCCCGAGGTTTGCTGCGTGAGCACAACGTTAAATCGCATCGGATTGCCTCGTGACGCCTACAAGGGGGCGGCTACGACCCTTTGCGCCGGATGCGGTCACAACTCGATCACCAACCACATGGTCAAGGCGCTTTACGAGCTCGGCGTCGAGCCGCACCGGCTGGCCAAGATGTCGGGCATCGGCTGCTCATCGAAGACCCCGGCCTACTTCGTCGAGACCGCTCACGGGTTCAACGGCGTACACGGTCGCATGCCGTCGCTGACGACGGGGGCTCAGCTCGCCAACCGGCAGCTGATCATGCTCGGCGTCTCCGGCGACGGCGACACAGCGTCGATCGGCCTCGGGCAGTTCATGCATTTGATCCGGCGCAACATCGACTGCACCTACATCATTGAAGACAACGGAACGTACGGCCTGACCAAGG
>DATBZR010000075.1:0-4474 GCA_036513095.1 Candidatus Dormiibacterota bacterium
CAGGCCTGCCGACATCGACCGCGCGCGCGCAGAGCACGGCGACGCCGACCTGCTCGTTCACCCCGAGTGTGGTTGCGCCAGCCAGTGCATGTACTTCAAGGCAAGCGGAGACATCGACGCGGACCGAACCCACATCCTCAGCACCGAGGGCATGGTGAAGCACGCTCAGCAGCACCCAACCCGGAGCTTCGTCGTCGCGACCGAGCTCGGCATCATGCACCGGCTGTCGAAGGAAGCGCCGCAGGGACGCTTCTACGCGGCAAGCGAGCGTGCGATCTGCCGGTACATGAAGAAGATCACGCTCGACAAGCTGCTGACCTCGCTGCGCGAAGACGTGTTCGAGGTCACGGTCCCACAGGACGTTGCCGAGAGGGCGCGCCTCGCGATCCAGCGAATGGTTGAGCTGTGATGACCGACATCCTCGTGATCGGCGACGGGCTCGCAGGCTCGGCCGCGGCGATCGAGGCGGCGCGGATGGGCGCATCGGTGGCGCTGGTCTCGGCGGCGCATGGTTCGTCAGATCGTGCGCAGGGCGGCATCGCGGCCGCCACGTTGCCCGAGGACTCACCACGCCTTCACGCGCTGGACACGCTTGCCGCCGGCGGCGACCTGTGCGACCCGAGCGCGGTCGCGATGCTCACCTCCGCGGGCCCGGCGACGGTGCAGTGGCTCGAATCGCTCGGCGTACATTTCGACGGCGGTTCGGCGCGCGAGGCGGCCCATTCGCTACCGCGCGTCCTCCACCTCGGCGGAGACCAGAGCGGCGCGACGCTGATGGGCTTCATGCGCTCGGCCATCGAGCGCGAGCCGGGCATCACGCGACATCGCGCGCGCTTGCAGTCACTGATCTTCGATGAGTCGTGTGGCGGTGCGGTCTTTTCGGGCGGCCTCGTGATGCGTGCGGGCGCGACGGTGCTGGCCACCGGCGGATATGCGGGCCTGTACGGGCGCACCACCAACAGCCGGATCAGCAACGGAAAGGGAATTCTCGAGTCTGCGCGCGCCGGTGCGCGCGTTGCCGACCTGGAGTTCATCCAGTTCCACCCCACCGTCTTCGCCGGCGCGCGGTCTTTCCTGATCACCGAGGCGCTGCGAGGCGCGGGCGCGATCCTGGTCGACGACCAGGGCGAGCGTTTCGTCGACGAGCTGCTGCCGCGCGACCAGGTGGCGCGCGCGGTGGCGGCGCATCGGGGCCACGCTTTCATCTCCGCTGTGCACCTCGATCCGGACCTGCTCCAGCGCAGCTTTCCGAACTTCATGCGTAACTGCCGCCAGGCGGGCATCGATCCTCTGCGACAACCGGTGCCGATCGCGCCGGCCGCCCACTACACGATGGGTGGCGTCGTGACCGACCTCGACGGGCGGTCGTCGGTCGAGAGGCTCTTCGCAGCCGGCGAGTGCGCGCGCACCGGGGTCCACGGAGCGAACCGGCTGGCCAGCAACTCGCTGCTCGAAGCCGCGGCGTTCGGCCGGCGCGCCGCGGCCGCCGCGGTCGATGCGCCAAAAACAATGAAGTCCCGCGAGGTTCGGACAAAGCCCTGGCGGCGCGGACCGCTCACGGTCGCGCAGGTCGGCGAAGTTCTCGATAGCGCGGCGGGAGTGCTCAGGACTGGAGAGGAGCTGAAAGAAGCTCTCGCGACGCTGCACTCAGGCGCCGTCTCGTCGGTGGCCGCGGACGCCGCCGACCTGGCCTCGATGATCTGCGCCGCCGCGCTCGCGCGCCCGGCCAGCGTCGGCGCCCACCAGCGCCAGGACGAACCCGCGACGCTCGCCGGCTAGCGCTTCAGGGCGCGGTAGGTTTCGACCTCGCCGGCGATGGCGATCACCGATGCGATGACGAAGGTCATCGCTCCCAGGACCAGCAGACCGGCGCCGAGCGGAATGGACCACGCCGTCGCGGCCAGGCCGAGGCACAGAATGCCGATCGCCGTCAGGAGCACCGCGTACGTCCTGAAGCCACGTCGGCTCGCGGCGAAACCAGGGGCCAGCTCACCCAACGGTTGCGACGTCACCCGGCGCATGACGAGGCCGGCCGCGCCGAACAGGTTGACAAGCAGAACGAGGCCCGCCAGCGAGAGCACGACCCCGATCGCCAGGACTATTCCCACGCCCGTATTTTCACCGCCTCTAGCATTGCAGCGTGCCGACAACTCAAATCCCCGCGAAGTCAGAGTCTGCGCAGTGACTTCGCGGGGACCCCTAACACAGGACCGCGTGCGGAACTTCTGCATCATCGCCCACATCGACCACGGCAAATCGACGCTGGCCGACCGCCTGCTCGAGTACACCGGCTCGATCAGCCAGCGCGATATGCAGAACCAGGTGCTTGACTCCATGGACCTCGAACGCGAGCGCGGAATCACGATCAAGCTGCAGGCCGTTCGCATGACCTACCCGGCCAAAGATGGCAAGAGCTACGAGCTCAACCTCATCGACACGCCGGGCCATGTTGACTTCGCGTACGAGGTCTCGAGGTCGCTGGCCGCCTGCGAAGGAGCCCTGCTGGTCGTCGACGCGGCTCAGGGCATCGAGGCCCAGACGCTCGCCAATCTCTACCAGGCGGTCGAGGCGGGACTGACGCTCATCCCCGTGGTCAACAAGATCGACCTCGACTCGGCGCAGCCGGAGATGGTCGCCGAGGAGATCGCCGACGTCACGGGCATCCCGCGCGACCAGGTGATCTTCGCCTCGGCGAAGCAGGGCATCGGCACCGAGGCGATTCTCGAAGCCGTGGTGGCAATGGTGCCGCCTCCGCACGGCGATCCGACCAAGCCCCTTCGCGCGCTGATCTTCGACTCGCACTACGACACCTACAAGGGCGTCATCACCTACGTGCGGGTGGTGGACGGCGAGATCATCCCCGGCACAAAGATCCGGATGATGAACACGGGCAAGGTCCACGAGGTCGATGAGGTGGGCTGGTTCGCCCCGCGTCCGCGGGCGGCCGAGAAGCTGACCGCCGGCGAGGTCGGTTACGTGACGGCGGCGATCAAGAACGTGGTCGACGCGCGCGTCGGCGACACGATCACGACGGCCGAGAACGGCGCGGCGACTGCGCTGCCGGGCTACCGGCAGGTCAAGCCGATGGTCTTCGCCGGTTTGTTCCCCACCGACTCAGACCGGTTCGGTGACCTGAAGGAGGCGCTCGAGAAGCTGCAGCTCAACGATGGGGCCCTTTCGTTCGAACCGGAGAACTCGGCCGCCCTCGGTTTCGGATTCCGGTGTGGATTCCTCGGGCTGCTGCACCTGGAGATCGTTCAGGAGCGCCTCGAGCGCGAGTTCGAGCTCGACCTGATCACCACGGCCCCGACCGTCGAGTACGAGGTCACACTGAAACGTGGCGAGGTAATCACCATCGACAACCCGGCGATGCTGCCGGATCCAACCATGATCGAATCGATCTCCGAGCCCTACGTGAAGCTGTCGATCATCGTGCCGTCCGCTTTTGTCGGCCCGATGATGGAGCTCTGCCAGGAGCGGCGCGGAACTTTCAAGCACCTCGAGCACAGGCCGGGTGATCGGGTCGTGCTGGAGTACGAGATCCCGCTTGGCGAGATCATCCACGACTTCTACGACCAGCTGAAGTCGCGTTCCAAGGGATATGCGTCGATGGATTACGAGATGATCGGCTTCCGCGAAGGCGACCTCGTCAAGCTCGACGTGCTCGTGGCAGGCGAACCCGTGGACGCGCTGTCGCTGATTTCCCATCGCAGCAAGGCACAGATCCAGGGCCGCAAACTTGTCGAGAAGCTCAAGACGATCATCCCGCGTCAGATGTTCATGGTGCCGCTGCAGGCGGCGATCGGAGGCAAGGTCATCGCCCGGGAGTCGATTCCGGCGATGAGGAAGGACGTTCTCGCAAAGTGCTACGGCGGCGACATCACCCGCAAACGCAAATTGTTGGAAAAGCAGAAGGAAGGCAAGAAGCGCATGAAACGGGTCGGTTCGATCGAGATTCCGCAGGAAGCCTTCATGGCGGTGCTGAAGCTTGATTAGGGCCATGCGCTTGATTTCGTGGGTTGCCGTGCTCGCGGTGGTCGCGAGCGGCTGCACCCTGCGCCCTTCGTCGGCGGCGGGCAACGTGCACTCGGCCGCCGACCTCTACGCCGCAAATCCCACTCTCGCCGACGTCCGGTCGCTCCTCGGCGACAGCAACTGGTGGCCCGGCCCTCCGTCGTTCGGAGTGCGGCCTCTCGATTCGGCCACGATGCCGTTCAACGAGAAGTTCCACGTCACCATGCGATTCGCGCACCTGGGCACGGCGGAGACGCTCGACATCGAGTACACGCTGTGGGACACGACCTCGTCGGCCACCGCGCAGATGACCAACGCCCAGTCCGCGTTCGGCACGTCGGCCAGCGGCGCGAAGGTGGGGGACCAGGTCCTTTACTACGGGTCGCAATCGTCCTCCGGGGCGGCGCCCTACGACACCGTGACCTTCGTCCGTGTCGGCCAGATCGTCACCATCATCACG
>DATBZR010000076.1:0-20461 GCA_036513095.1 Candidatus Dormiibacterota bacterium
GCGGCCCCTTGGCGCCGCGCTCGTGCTCGTGATCGGCGGGAGCCTCGGCTCAAGCATCGGGTTCGCCGCAGGCGAGCCGATCCGCCGCCGCATCCTGCACGAAGGCGTTCACACCTCGACCGATTCCGTCGGCGGCGCCGCGCTGTCCGTGGTCGCGGTCCTCACGATGTGCTGGTTTGTCGGGCTCAGCTTCTCCCGTGGGCCGAGCGCCGAGATCGCACAGCAGATCCAGCGTTCGGTCGTGCTGCATACGCTCGACAACGCGGCTCCAAGACCGCCGGCCTTCCTCGCGAGCGTCGAGGGAATCCTGTCCGGTGTCAATTTTTCGCCGGTGTTTGCGGGCCTCGAGCCTGGCTCCTTGCCTGTGGCGCTGCCCATCCCGGCCTCCGTCGACACGCCGGGGGTCAAGCGCGCGGCTGAGTACGTGGTCAAGGTCGCGAGCTTCGGCTGTGGAGGCATGGTGACCGGCAGCGGTTTTCCGGTGGGCACCGGTTACATCGTCACCAACGCCCACGTCGTTTCGGGCACCAGCGGGCACACCGTCCAGAGCCCTGGTGGCGCCCAGCTTCAGGCCACTGTCGTCTTCTTCGACGCCGAGCGCGACGTGGCCGTGCTCTACGCGCCGGGATACCGGGGGACGGCCTTGACATTCGGGAACGCCGGCCGCGGCACCACGGGCGCGGTGATCGGCTATCCGGGCGGCGGCCCCGAGCAGACCTCGCCTGCCGTCGTCGACGGCGAGATCACCGCCGAAGGGCGCGACATCTACAACTCCAACCTGGTCACGCGACAGATCCTCGTGATCCAGGCAAGGGTGAGGCCGGGAAACTCGGGCGGGCCTCTGGTCGACCTGGACGGCCAGGTGATCGGCCTCGTGTTCGCGACCTCGGCCGGCGACCCGAACCAGGCCTACGCCCTGAGCGATGGCGAGATCTCAGGAGACATCAACCAGGCCCAATCACACCCAACCCCCACTGACACGAGCGGGTATTCCTGCGCAGCATGAGTCCTCCCTCTCCCCCTCGGGGAGAGGGTCGGGGTGGGGGGCTTAAGCTTGTTCCGGGTCGGGTTTCGCCTCTTCGATGAGCATCACAGGGATCCCGTCCACGATGGGATAGCGGACCTTGCAGTTCGGGCAGCGCAGGTGGTCAGGTTCCTTGTACTCCACCTTGGTGTGGCACTTGGGGCAAGCCAGGATTTCGAGCAGTTCTTGAGAGATCACCCGCGCATGGTAGTACGGTTCGCGCCATGACCCTCCGGCGCCTCTACCTCTACCTGGTGAGCGCCGTCAGCCTCGGTCTTTTAGCCACGGGCCTGGCCCTCCTCGGCAATACCGTCCTGCTCTTCGCCTTCAACGATCCCTCCGCCCAGTACAGCCGCACGCAGCTCGCCGGCTTCACCGCGATGACCGCTGTAGCGCTGCCGGTTTGGGCCATTCATTTCTGGTTCGCGCGACGCTACGCCCTGCGCGACCCGTATGAGCGAGCCTCTGCAATCCGGCGCCTCTACGTCTACTTCGCATCGCTGGGAAGCGCCATTGCCGCGTTGATCGCGCTTTCGGTCACGGGCGGCAACCTCCTACGCCCGCTCATCGATTCGTGTGCGTCCGCCGGCTTCGCGCCTCTGACCCTGAAGGGTGGCCCGGTCTTCAGCTCCTGCCCGGCAAGCCAGAACTGGGAGGCGACTTCGATGGCCGGCTGGGTGGCCGCCGTCTTTCTAGCGATCTGGGCCTTTCACTTCTGGATCGCTGCGCGCGATCGTGCGGCGGTCGGCGAGGCCGGCGCGTCCGCCACCCTGCGCCGCTGGTACATGTACATCGTCCTGCTCGTCGGGCTGCTCGTGATGCTCAGCGGGGCGAGCAGCCTCATCCAGGTTCTCTGGCTCAAAGCGGTCAACAGCCCCCTCGCCAACAACATGTACATCGGCGATGCTGCCGGCCTTTTCACAGCCGGCCTACTCGTGTGGGGATTCCACGCGCGCACAGTCGGGCAAAACCACGTCGCGGACGATCGGCACTCCACCCTTCGCGCCGTGCAGGGCTTCATCGCGCTTGCGGTCAGCATCGCCATTGCCGTTTTCGGCGCAAGCCAGATCCTCTATTACGCCCTGGCCCGAGCGCTCGGCGTGGACAACCCGGGCGGAACAGGCAACAACATCCTCGGCGCTCTCGCGTCGCCGGCGTCGCTGCTCGTGGTCTACGGCACCGCGTGGTTCTTGATGCGGCTGCGGCTGGCGCGAGACGCCGAGATGCAAGAAGGCGAGCGGCAGGCCAACATCCGCCGGCTGTACACAAACCTCGCTTCCCTGGTTTCGCTCGGGGCCTGGGCGATCGGCACAGGCGGGTTGCTGTGGACGCTCGCCGAGCAGGCTGAGGCCCCGATCATCGGAGTCACGGCCGGGGACTGGAAGAACCCGGTCAGCCTGTGGCTGACTCTGCTGGTCGTGGGCGCGGCGGTGTGGCTCGCGCACTGGAGGCAAGCGCCGTGGGCGGCCGACCGCCAGGCCCTGCCCCGGCGTCTATACGTGTGGGCAGCGCTCCTCGCCAGCGTGCTCGTTGCCCTGGGCGCCGGTGTCGGGATGCTCGCCGCGGTGCTTCGTCAGGTGTTCAGCGCCCGTCCCACTCTCGCCGACAGCGCAAACCTGGACTTCGGCCATTACCTGGCCGTCCTCGTCGTGGCGGCGGGCGTCGGCTTCTACCACTGGAGGGTGCTGAGAGCTGATTCGGCCGCCCGGCCACCGAAAGCCGCCCAGCCTGCGCCCGCCGCGGTCGCCGTTGCCGCAGCAGCTCCTGTCGTCGTCGCAGCATCCGAGGCGGCGGATCCGCACACGCGTCGTTACCTGCTCACCGTGACCGACGCCACCGAGGACGACGTGCACCAGGCACTCGCCACGCTGCCGCCTCACGTGGCGTACAAGCTCACCCCCGCCGAACATGGCACGGTTCCAGTTGACCGGCGCTGACCCGCAAGGCCTCCTCGATCTCGTCGACTGGCGCCGCCGGGTCGGCGACCTTTACCGCATCGACGGTGGCCGGACGCGCGGAGGGCGCATCCAGAGTAGCCGGGCGCGCGCAGGGCGCATCCAGAGCTCTGACGCGATCGATCAGTTCAGGCGCGGGCGCGACGAGCTGTTCCGCTCGCATCCACAGTCACCGATCGAGCCCGACGAGCGGGCCTCGTTCGCCGGTCTCCATTACTTTCCACCCGACCCCGAATACCGCGTGGAAGCGCGATTCGAGCCGGGTGATGGATCGGAGCTGCTCATCGACACGGGAGGCGAAGACGGGGCGGTGCGGTACCGACGAGGCGGCCGGCTCGCGTTCCGATTGCACGGCGCCGCCTGCCGGCTGACCGTCCTCAGCCTCGTGCAGTACGCAGGCGGGCTGTTCGTACCGTTTCGCGACGCCACTTCGGGTCGCGAAACGTATGGTGGCGGGCGCTACCTGTTCGATACCGCCAAAGACACTGACGGGCTGGTGCTCGAGATCACGCCCGGCTCCGGCGACATCACGATCGACTTCAACTACGCATACAACGCCTCATGTGCCTACAGCCCGATGTGGGCGTGCCCGCTCGCACCGCCTGAGAATTTCTTGACAGTGCCGGTGCGAGCTGGCGAAGTGACTTACAAGTCCTAGGCTGAGACGGCGCTGCCGTTGACGACTTTGATCAGCTCGCCTACGCGCGCGATCGATTCGTCCGTCCCATAGATGTTGTTGTTGAACGTGAAGCCGGTGAACCCGGCGTCCATGTACGTACCGATCAGCTCCGCAGCCTGCGGTAGGGTCGCGACCCTCGCCATGGCACGCCGCTCCGGAGTGAGGCTGTCCAGGATCGCCTGACCGTCCTTCTCGTTTGCCACGAGCACAAGGCCGACGCCGAGAGTCAGCTGGACCTCGGAAGGATCTCGTTTGACCGCCTCGCAGTGCTCAAAGAAGATCTGCTTCTTTCTGTTCAGCTCCTCGACCGGCCCGCCGAACCAGTGCCCGATGTCTCCGTGCTGGGCGAGAAGCCGGAGCGTCCGGCGCTCGCCGGTCCCGCCGATCAGGATCTTCGGACCTCCCGGCTGAATGGGGCGCGGGACATTCAGCGCGCGGTCGATCTTGTAGTACTTGCCTTCGAATGACGGGCGGTCCTGCGTGAACATCAGCTTCGCGATCGTCAGCGCCTCGTCAAGGCGGTCCATGCGCTGGCCGATGGGTGGAAACTCGACGCCATAACCCTTGTGCTCGTCCTCGTTCCAGGCGGCGCCGATGCCGAGGATGGCGCGGCCTTTGGAGATGACGTCGAGCATCGTCACCTGTTTGGCGAGTATCGCGGGGTTGCGGTAGGTCACACCCGTGACGAGCGTTCCGAGCTTGACTCGGGATGTGCCGGCGGCCAGCGCGCCCAAAGTCGTGTACGCCTCCATCATCGGCTCCGTCTCGGGACCGATCCCGCGGATCTGATAGAAGTGGTCCATGACGGTCACGAGGTCGAAGCCGGCCTTCTCAGCGGCTTTGGCTTGATGAACGACGCGATCGAACAGGCCCTCGTGGGGAACACCGGGAAACGTGAAGTTGGGCATGTGAAATCCGAAAAGAGCTTTCATGTGATCCAGAACGTTGCGACCGTGCCTGGACATTCCGTAACTGATCGATCCGATATGGCGTTGGCAAATCCGTGAAATGGTCGACCGCCGGTGGGGTCGCCGTGGCGCTCGCCATCCTTCTATATGGGACGGTCCTCGTGTTCGAGGCCTTCGACCGCAACTCCAACTCGGCGAGCGATACGATCCGGCCCTTCGCGATCACCATGGGCCCCGTCTGGGCGCTGGCGATCTGGGCTGCCGCCGTTCTGCTCCGGAAGCCGCGCCCATAGATAGAATTTGTCGCACCGGCCGTGGCCATAGACGAATCACGTAACGGCAAGCCAAACGGAATTCAGCTGGTACAGGTCGAGGGCTTTCTCGAGGTCGCCCGCCGCGGCAGCGTCAGCCGGGCCGCGGAAGCCCTCTTCATCACCCAGCCGACCCTGACCGCGCGCCTGCACAGCCTAGAACGCGAGCTCGGCGCCGCCCTCTTCCTGCGCACTCCACATGGCATGCGCCTCACCGACGCTGGGCGGGCGTGGATCCCGTTTGCCGAGCGGGCGCTGCGGGCCCTCGTCGACGGGCGAGACGCGCTGGAGCAGGTGATCACGGCATCGGCGGGCCACCTGATGATCGCGGCGGCCCCGGCGGTGAGCACCTACGTCCTGCCGGAGCTGCTCGAGCGGTTCGTGGCCAAGCACCCCAGGGTGGAGGTGTCAGTCCGGACCGGTCATTCCCAGGACGTCGTCGACCTCGTCGTGCGTGACGAGGTGCAGCTCGGCCTCGGCCGGACCATCCGCCATCCGGACCTGGAGCTGCGCCCGTTTCACACCGAGGAGCTGGTGCTGGTCTGCGCCCCCGACCACCCGTTCACGAAGCGGGAGAACGTCCCGATGGCCGATGTCGCGGCCCAGAAATTGATCATGTTCGACCGGACGTCGAGCTACTACGAGATCACGCAGAGTGCGTTTCTATCCTCCGGCGTGAAGCTGCGCGGATTGATGGAGCTCGACTCGATCGAAGCCGCCAAGAAGATGGTTGAGAGGGGCCTGGGAGTTGCGCTTCTGCCCGCCACCGCGGTGGCACGCGAGGCGGCAAGCGGCACGCTGACGATCGTGTCCATGAGAGATGCGCCGCCGATGCACAACTCGATCGTGGTCTTCAGGCGCCGGGATTCCGGCGAACCTGAAGGGATCGTGGCCGCGTTCCTGGAACTCATAGAAACGCGTATCTGACCGATTCGATCTATCGGATTCCTCGATAGGAATCATCAGGACTATTAATTGGACTTATATCAACCGCCTTGATAGCTTCTCGTCCTATGGATGGTCAAGACCGATCGCAGGAGCTGGAGACGGAGCCTTCGCTGCACGAGTGCGAGTGCCCTGAACCCTGCAATTGCGACCACGAGAACGAGTAGACCCTCTCATCCCGCGCGCAAAGCGCGTTAGGGGAGGCCGTACTGATTGCGACGTTATAGATCTGAATTGAAGGAGGCTTGATGGAGCTTGTTTCTACGCCCCTGCTGCCGCAGGGCATGAAAGTTTCGGCCTCGCGCAATGAGGATCCGAGCAAGCGCCTGCGCCGCCTGCTGGCGACCAAGCCGTATGTCTTCGGTCCCGGGGTGTACGACCCGATGGGCGCCGAGCTCGTGATGTACCACGGCTTCGACGCCGTCTACTTCAGCGGCTATTCGTTTGCGATCGGCCACCTTGGCACCACCGACATGGACCTTTACTCGTCGGTTGAGATCGCGGACGGCGCTCGGCGCACCGTGAGCGCGCTGCGAAAGTTCCAGCTGACGATGGCGATGGGCGACCCCGAGAAGGAGGCGCCTCCGATCCACCTCGAGATCCCCCCTGTTGTCGTGGACATGGACGCGGGCTACGGAAACCTTTTCAACGTGCAGCGAACGCTCGAGCTGTACGTTCGGGCAGGAGTCGCCGCGGCCCACCTCGAGGACCAGGTGATGCCGAAGCGCTGCGGCCACATCGCGGGCAAGGCCTTGATCTCGGCAGATGAGTTCGTCGGTAAGCTCAAGATGATGCGCGCCGCGGCAGACGACCTTGGACACCCGGACTTCGTCATCATCGCGCGCACCGACGGCGTGTCGGCCACCGAGGCGCCGGAATCGAAGCGGGGCATCGAGCTGGCGATCGACCGCGGGCTGCGCTACCTCGACAGCGGAGTGCCCGACCTGCTGTGGTGCGAGTTCCCCACCGCTGAGAAGGCGACGACGGAGAAGTTCTGCAGCGAGATTCGCAAGCGATTTCCGAAGGCGAGGTTCGCGTTCAACTACTCGTCGTCATTCAAGTGGTACAACGAGAAGAATCCGATCACGTGGGACGACCTGGGCGAGCTCGGCGTCGGCTTCATCTTCATCACCCTCGCCCTGCAGCACGCCGCCGGCCACGGCATGTCGGTGCTGCTCAACGAGCTCAAGCACGACAAGGAGCAGGGCTACATGGCGCTGCAGCGCAAGGAGTGGGCGGCCGGCGCCGACATTCCGACTCGCAGCCATCACCTGTTCACCGGCGTGCCGTACCACCAGCACGTCGGGCAGCAATACGGAGCGACGCGGCTCAGCGAGGCGATGGACGAGCACCTCGAGATTTCGAAAGTAGTCTGAGGACCGTGACCGGGAGGGAAAGGGGGCGCCCCCCGCCCCAGCCCTCCGTCTGCGGGGGAGGGAGGCTTAACCTACCGAGGGCATGATCCTTTTCCCGTTTCGATACCTCTGGTGGCTGATCTCGAGCGTTCGCCGCTCGCTCGGCGCGCCGCCCCCTTTCGTCATGTTCATCCTGGAGAGCGACCTTCCGGCGCTTCCGGACCCACCCCGGCCGCTCTGGCAGCGCTTCACCTCCAGGCCTCGGCTGAGCGTCAAGGAGCTCGGCGAGCGGTTCGACGCCATCGCTCGCGATCCGCGGATCAAGGGCGTGGTGCTTCACCTCCGGCCGGTGGGGATGCCGATGGCCACTCTGCAGGACCTCAGGGAACTGGTCGGCAAGGTTCGCAAGTCAGGCAAGCGCGTGGTCGCCTGGGCTCCTTTCTACACGACCGGCACCTATTACCTGGCGTGTGCGTGCGACGAGATCCTGCTCATGCCGGCGGGGGCGATCCAGCCACTGGGCTTCGCCAGCACCGCCATGTTTCTCCGCGATGGCCTGGCGAGATTCGGCATCCAGGCCGACTTTGTTCAGATCTCACCCTACAAGTCGGCCGCGGACGTGTTCACGAAATCGAACATGTCGGACGAGCTCCGAGAACAGGTGACGTGGCTGCTCGACTCGCAGAACAAGGAGCTCTTGAGCGGCATTGCAGAAGGCCGGTTGCGAGATGAGAAGGGCGCGCAGGAGCTGGTCGACGGCTCTCCGTACAGCGACGACACGGCGCTTGAGAACCGCGTGGTGGATGCGCTGGTCCCTGAAGAGGCGTTGGTTGAAAGGCTGGGCCAGGGCGGAGGCGCGCCGGTCGTGATCGGCACCTGGGAGCGAGCTCGCGCCAAGATGCGCTCACCCGCGCCCACCGTGGGCCGGGGCAAGTACGTGGCGGTGCTGCGCATCGAGGGCACGATCGTCGACGGACGCTCCGGCGGGCTCCCGGTCAAGCCGCCGGTCGAGGTTCCCCTGGTCGGAGACGATCGCGCCGGAGACCTCACGGTGGTCCAGGCGGCGCGCCAGGTGGCCCTCGACAAACGGGCGGCCGCGGTGGTCCTCTATGTCAACTCGCGCGGCGGTTCAGCGACCGCGTCCGAGGCGATGCGGCAGGCCCTCGTAAGCATCGCGGCGCGCAAACCGCTCGTGGTTGCGATGGGCCCAGTCGCCGGCTCGGGCGGGTACTGGGTTTCGACGCCGGGCACGTGGATCGTTGCGCGCCCAGGTGCGCTCACCGGCTCGATCGGTGTGCTCACAGGAAAGATCGTCACCGGGGGCATGTGGTCGAAAATCATGTTCAACCGCGAGACCATCTCGTTCGGCCGGCACGCCACGATCGAGAGTGACGAAGAGCCGTACACGGACGAGGAACGCGCGATCGTGAAAGCTCAGATCGACCGCATCTACAAGCTCTTCCTGGACGTTGTCGCCAATGCGCGGAAGATGACCCCGGAAGAGATACATCCGATCGCCGCCGGTCGAGTGTGGACGGGCCGCCAGGCCTTCGAGCGCAAGCTGGTCGACGAGCTGGGTGGACTGGATGCGGCGGTGCGCAAGGCGCGAAGCCTGGCGAACCTTCCGGAGACGGCCCAGGTCCGCGAGGTGAGGCCGCCGAAGCGAACGGTCCCACCACCGACGGTCGGAGGAGCGGCGGGATACATCGGTTACCTGCTCGAGGGAGTCTCGCTGCTAAGCCGAACCCCTGCCCTGGCAGTGATGGAGTACCTACCGGGAGAGCTGACTTAGTCAGGACTCCAGGGAGGGGAAGCGCCACGGCTGGCGTTCGCGGACCAGGTCGTAGACCGTGGCCACGATGCTCTCGCGGTTTGGTTTCGTGAAGTAGTCCCCATCCGGTCCGTAGGCGGGCCGGTTCGGCGAAGCGGCGAGAGTGCGGGGGGCGGCGTCCAGGTGCCACCAGCCGTTCTGCACCTCGAGGATCTGCTGCAGCATGAAGGCGGACGCCGCGCCCGGGACGTCCTCATCGAGACAGATCAGCGCGTGGGTCTTCTCGATCGAGCGAACAATCGAGTGGTCGATGTCGAACGGATTCAACGTCTGGACGTCGATCACCTCGCATGAGACCCCCAGGTCTTCGAGCGTCCGCGCGGAATCGAGAGCGATGGCGCAACACGCGCCGTAGGTCACGATCGTCGCGTCGGTGCCCTCACGCAACACCTCTGGCACACCGAGGGGAACGGTGAACTCGCCGATGTTGTCGGGCACCCGCTCCTTCAGCCGGTAACCGTTCAACACCTCAATGACCACGGCTGGATTGTCGCCGCGGAACAGCGTGTTGTAGAACCCCGCCGCCTGCGTCATGTTGCGCGGAACGGCGACGTACAGACCCTGCAATGCGTTGAGCAGCACGGCCATCGGCGAGCCCGAATGCCAGATCCCGACGAGCCGGTGTCCCTTGGTACGAATGACGACCGGCGCCTTCTGGCCACCGACGGTCCGCCAGTGCAGCGTGGCGAGATCGTCCGCCGCGGTCTCCAGGGCGTAGAGAAAGTAGTCGAGGTACTGGATGTCGCAGATCGGCCTCAGCCCGCGCATGGCCGCGCCGATCGCCTGGCCAAGGATGGTGGCCTCACGGATGCCCGTGTCGGTGAGTCGCAGCTCGCCGTACTTCGCCTGCAGGCCCTCGAAAACCAGGTTGACGTCGCCCAACCGGCCGACGTCCTCCCCGATCACGAAGATCCGCGGGTCGCGTGCGAAGTTCGCATCGAAGTTGCGAAGCAGAACCTGGCGGCCGTCGACCTTCGGTGACGCTTCGGAGAACGCCGCGGGAACGACCGGGACCTTCAGCGGGGACTCGTCGGACCCGCTGTAGAGATGCGAGTTGTATCGCTGGTGGTTCTCCAGGCCGTACTCCTGGACGAACCCGGCGAGCTCGGTGCGCGCCGGCGACTCGATCCCCCTCAGCCGGTGAAGGGCCCTGGTCGCGCTCGCCATCACCAACGATCGGGTGACCTTGCCGGCCTCATCCAGCAGGTTGGTGATAGGAGCAATCTCCGGCATGTCGATTCGCTTGAGGATCGCGACCGCGCGATCGCGCTCAGCACGGATCGGAGTCTGGAACGCGTCCCACGCGAGATCGCGCGCTGCCTCGACGGCCTCTTTGTCGGCAGCCTCCCACCCTTCCAGCTGCGACTCGCTCGCGATGCCTGACTCGATGATCCAATCCCGCATGCGCGCGACGCAGTCGAACTCGTTCTCGAAGCGCAGCCTCTCTTTGGTCTTGTAGCGCTCGTGGCTTCCGCTCGTCGAATGCCCTTGCGGCTGCGTCAGCTCGACGATGTGAAACAGCGCCGGCTTATGCTCGCGGCGGACCTTCTCGACCCCGGTCGCGTATGCCTCCACCAGGGCCGGGTAGTCCCAGCCGGGGACCACGTAGATGTCGATACCGGGTCGGTCATCTGGATTGAAGCCCCGGAGCGCGTCGGAGATCGAGGCCTTGGTGGTCTCGGCCGTGATCGGCACCGAGATCCCGTAGCCATCGTCCCAGACCGACATCGCCAGCGGCACCTGGAGCACGCCGGCGGCGTTGATCGCCTCCCAGAACAGCCCTTCGCTCGTGGCGGCATCTCCAATGGTCCCGAAGGCGACCTCGTTTCCGTTACGCGAAAAACCGTCCTGTTCCCGCTTCAGCTGGGGATTGTCTCGGTAGAGCTTCGAGGCGTACGCGAGGCCGATCAGGCGCGGCATCCAGCCGGCGACGTTGGAGACGTCGGCGCTCGAGTTCAGCATCTCCACCGACCGGTTGAACGCTCCCCGGTCATCGACGAAGCGGGTGGCGAAATGGTTGCCCATCTGGCGGCCGCCGGAAGCCGGGTCGGCCTCGACGTTCGCGTTGCCGTAAAGCTGCGCGAAGAACGCCCGGACATTCGACATCCGCGTGGCCCACATGAACGTCTGGTCGCGGTAGTAGCCCGACCGCCAGTCGCCCGGCCGGAACGCCTTGGCCATCGCGAGCTGCGGGATCTCCTTGCCGTCGCCGAAGATCCCGAACGTGGCGTTGCCGCGCAGAACCTCGGCCCGACCGATGATGCTCGCCCGGCGGCTGCTGTAGGCCAAGCGGTAGTCGGCGACGATGGTTTCGGCGGTCAGGGAAGACTTCGAGTTCCGCAGCGTTTTCGCCAGCCGAAAAACCTCCCCAGGCGTCAGGTCTAGCCGCGCCGGCGGCGAAACCTACGTTAGCACGCGCCCCCCTGGGTTCCGCGCCGCGGGCAGGTCAGGCTGTGCTGGCGCGCCCCTGCTCTTCTTCCTGCTGAGCCGGGCGCACGCCCGGGCGACCTGCCTCGAGGGCCTTCTTCATGTGCACGTATGCCTGGCTCACGTCCCCGCGGCGCTCGAGGATCTCGGCATAGATGCCATGGCAGTGGAACAGGCTCTCGCGACGGCCGAGCTGGCCCAAGCCCTGGATCGCCTGCGCAAACTCTCGATCCGTCCCTTGGGCATCGCCCAGCTTGTCCGAGATCCGGCCCAGCCAGATGTGCGCATCGGCCACGTTCAAGCCCTCGTGCAGGCGGGTTGCAAGAGCCAGCGCGTCACGGGCGAATTCGGCGGCCCTGTCTATGTTGCCTTCCTGGAAGCACAGCTCGCACAGGCTCAGCAGCATGCGGCTGCGACCCACCTGGAGGTCGCCCTCGTCACTGAGCTCCAGCGAGCGGTCGAGGTGCTCCCGGGCGCCGGCCGCGTCACCGCGCGCCATGAGAATCAGACCAAGATTGTTCTCAGAGCGCCCCAGCGCCACGCGGTCGCGCAAGACCTCCAGCAAGGCGACGGATCGGGTCGCATACCGGGCAGCCGTGTCAACCTGGCCACGCTGCTTGTAGGCGGACGAAAGTCCTCTGTACATCCTCGCGAGCAGCCGCAGGTCATTGAAAGATCCGGCCACGTCGATCGCCGCGCGGTACGTCTCGACAGCCTTGTCCCAATCGAGGTTCGCCACGTGGGCCGTGGCGACGATGGACAACAATCGCGCCTCCGTTGGAACGGGAACCGGATCAAGAGAGCGGCACACCGCCAGCGCTCTCTCGGCGATGGCCAGGGCATCCGGGCGCTGGTTCAGGTAAGCCAGCGACGCCTCGGTGCCGAGGCACTCAGCGAGCATCACCCCGTCGTTGATCGCCTCGAAATGAGCCCGGGCTTGAACGAGCAGCTCCTCGGCCTTTTCGGTCTGCCCCAGCTGGATGTAGGCGGAGGCGACGTAGTAACGGATCCTGCCCAGCCGGTGGGCTGAGCTGCCCAGGTCGAGCAGAGAGCTGCCGGCGGCGACCGCCTCGGCGAACCGTCCATCGCCGACCATCGCTTCCAGCTCGGCAAGGGCGGCCTGGGTTTCATCGGTGGACCCGATCGGGTCGGCGAGGAAGAACTCGACCGGCTTGCCCGTGCGTTGAGCGATGTGCTCCAGGGTCGGGAGCGAAGGCCGGGTGCGCCCGGTTTCGATCAGGTAGATGGCCGGCGCGGTGACCCGTCCCTTGCCGACCTGCGCGAGGCTCATCCCCGCTTCCTGCCTGGCTTGCTTGACCGAGCCTGGCTTGATCGTCACGCCGGGGAGACGTCTCCTTGAGGTTTTCGGGACTTGCGGATTGCTCTCGCCCGCCACCTGCATCACCTGTAACGCAAACCCAAATCGAGGAAATCGATTACCACGCCGGTAAGAATTGTTTCAGGTCCACAACTTCGACGTAACTGTTTAGTGCATGCACGTCACCCGGCAATCAACTTAACGCCGGATTTTCGGTTAAGTTAACAACCGCAGGTCGCGGTATGAGTGCTTCCCGCCGCGGCCTGCATTGACCTCCCCGCCGCGCGAACCTCCTACGAAGCCGAAGCGGGATACGCTCCGAACAACCTGATCTCGGCGCTCGCCTCTTCCAGGTCGCTGAGAGCAGCCTCGGCCGCCGCGGCGTTCCCGTTGACGGCAAAATCGAGATAGAAGCGATACTCGAACGGCCGGCCCTTCATCGGCCGGCTGTCGAGCCGCGTGAGATTCACATCCCTGCGCGCAAAGCAGTCCAGCGCGTGGGCCAGGCCTCCTGGCCTATGCGCGGTCACGAAGGCGAGCGAGCACTTGGAGCCGGGGCTCGCGTCGCGTGGCCTCACCGGCTCGCCACGCTCGACCACCACGAATCGCGTCCGATTCTCGGAGTCGTCCTGTATCGACTCCGCGAGCACGTAAAGGCCGTAGCGAGCCGCGGCCGCCTTGCTGGCGATCGCCGCGGTGCCAGGCTGGCGCTGCTCGGCGACGGCCCGCGCAGCTCCCGCCGTGTCGTGATATGCGACCGAGCGGATCTGTCGCGAATGCAGGTATGCGTCGCACTGCGCCAACGCCTGCGGGTGCGAGAGCGCGCGCTCGACAGGCCCCGGCCAGCCAAGAAGGCAATGGCGGACGGGATGCACGTGCTCGCGCACGACGCGCAGGCCGGGCTGCTCCCACAGCAGGTCGGACACCTCCTGCACGATGCCGGCGCTGCTGTTCTCAACCGGCAGCACGGCGACGTCGACGGCGCCCATCGTGAGCGCTTCGAACGTGAGCCGGAAGGTGGCAAAACCGACCGCTTCGGCGTCTGTGAACAGCGCCGACACAGCTTCGTCCGAATAGGCGCCAGGCTCCCCCTGGTAGGCAACCCTCACCCGAAGATAAGATGCCGCAGGGTGTCCGCCACGTGGTTGTGGTCGAGCAGCTGGTCGGTCACGGGCGGGTGACCATTGGTCTCATGTGCGTTTCCATTTGTTTCGTGACCGTTCGGTTCGGCCGCGCCCGCCGCGATCTTGCGAAGATCCTCGTCCGTCACCTCTTTCTTGGTGTCGGCGACCTGCAGGAATCGCTGCCATGCGGCGTCCACCTGTCCGTCGACCAGCGTGATGCCCAGGCGGCCCAGGCGATGGTGGAATGCATGCCGGCCCGAGCGTGCTGTGAGCACGATGCGCGAGTCGCTGAGGCCTACGTCCTCGGGTTTCATGATCTCGTAGTTCAGGCGATCCTTCAGAACGCCGTCCTGGTGAATGCCTGAGGCGTGGGCGAAGGCGTTTGCGCCGACAACCGCCTTGTTCGGCTGAACCGGTGTGCCCGTCAGCTCGGCGACCAGGCGCGAGGCGCGTGTGATCTCTTTCGTGTCCACGCCGCACTCGAGCCCCAGCTTGGCCTGGCGCACGTTGAGCAGCATCACGATCTCTTCGAGCGAGGTGTTGCCGGCCCTTTCGCCGATTCCGTTGATCGTGCATTCGACACGTCGCGCGCCCGCGGCGAGTGCCGCGAGCGTGTTCGCCACTGCGAGGCCCAGGTCGTTGTGGCAGTGGACCGAGAACAACGCCGTCTCGCTGCCCCGCGCTTCTGTGATGGCTCGGCGCACGATCTCGCCAAACTCCCACGGCAGGCAGTAGCCGGTGGTGTCGGGAATGTTGATGACGTTCGCGCCGGCCGCGATCATCGTTTCCACGGTCTCGACGAGGTAGTCGGGGTCGGCGCGCCCGGCGTCTTCGGGTGAGTACTGGACGCGATCGCACAGCGACCTCGCGTACGACACCATCTCGGCGCCACGCTTCAGCACCTGCGCGCGCGTCATGCCGAGCTTGCGGTCTATGTGCACGTCCGACACCGACAGCACGATGTGGATCTGCGGGGACTCGGCCTCTTTGATCGCGCCCCAAACCGCGTCGATGTCCTCTCTCACCGCCCGAGCCAACGCTGTGACCGTCGCGCCGCGAATCTCGCGGGCAATCCGGCGGCAGGCTTCGAAGTCTCCTGGCGAGGAGATCGGGAAGCCCGCCTCGATCACGTCGACTCCGAGCTTCTCCAGCTGCCGCGCGATGCGGAGCTTGGAGTTTGCGTCCAGGTGAAAGCCGGGCGACTGCTCGCCGTCGCGCAGCGTCGTGTCGAAGATGAATACTCGGTCCGGACTTTTCTCGTTCATTACTTTTCCACGGGCTCCAACCAGGTCATCATCGAGCGGAGCTCGCGTCCGACCTTTTCTATCTGGTGTTCCGAGTCCTTCTGGCGCATGGACAGAAAGGCCTCGCGACCGTTCGAGTTCTCATCTATCCACTTCTCCGCAAAGCTGCCGTCCTGGATCTCCGTTAGAACCTGCCGCATCTGCTTGCGCACGTGGTCGTCGATCACGCGCGGGCCTGACACGTAATCGCCGAACTCTGCCGTGTCCGACACCGAGTAGCGCATGAAGCCAAGGCCTCCGCGATACATGAGGTCGACGATCAGCTTCATCTCGTGCAGCACCTCGAAGTACGCGATCTCCGGCTGGTAACCGGCCTCGACCAGCGTCTCGAAGCCGGTCTTGACGAGTGAGCTGATCCCGCCGCACAGCACCGCCTGCTCGCCGAAAAGATCGGTCTCCGTCTCTTCTTTGAAGGTCGTCTCGACGATGCCGGCCCGGCCTGCGCCCAGCGCCCGGGCATACGCCAACGCGCGGTGCAGCGCGTGGCCCGACGCATCCTGGTGAATCGCGATCAGGGCCGGCACGCCCATGCCCTGCACGTAGGTGCTGCGCACGAGGTGGCCAGGACCTTTGGGGGCGATCATCGCCACGTCGATGTTCTGGTCCGGCTTGATCTGCGCGAAGTGGATCGAGAAGCCGTGCGCGAACATCAGCATCGTTCCCGGCTGGAGATGCTTCTCGATCGACTCGCGGAACAGCTTGCCCTGGCCCGCGTCGGGCGTGAGCACCATCACGACGGTCGCCTCCGACACCGCTTCCGGCACCGGGACCGCGCGCAGGCCGTCCGTCTCGACTCGCTCGATCGACTTGCTGCCCGGGTAGAGCCCGACCCGCACGTCCTCGCCGCTATCGCGAAGGTTGAGCGCGTGCGCCCGACCCTGGCTGCCGTAGCCGATCACCGCAACAGGCTCTCCCAGCGAGGGCGGGCAGTCGCGGTCGTAGTGAATCTTCATGCGGTTCTCCTCATGACTACGGGTCCCGAGCGCGCCACGTCGAGAACACCATGCTGGAACAGCTCGTTGATGAAGTCGCCGACGTCCTTGCCCTCTCCCGCGAACTCAACCGTGGTTCCGTCGGGCCCGGTCTCGAGCACCTTCGCGCCTCGCTCGACCAGGCCCGGCACCTCAGATGCCGCGACCTTGGCGACGACCAGCTCGCGGCTGTGCACGTACTGACCAGTCACGTCCTCGACCTCGACCACCTCGACCAGCCTCTCGAGCTGCTTGCGGACCTGGTCGACCTCGGCATGGCCTGAGTCCACCGTCAGCGTCATCCGGGAGCGTCCGACCACGCGGCTCGGACCGACTGAGATCGAGCGGACGTGAAAGCCGCGGCGGCGGATGAGGCCGGACACCTTGCTCAGCGTGTTGGCGCCGTCCTCCACGAGGACGGACAGCACTCTGACTCGTTCCTGGTCGCTCACTTGTCGGGAGCCTCCCAGAAGTCGTTCAGGCCTTTACCCAGCGGGACGATCGGGTAGACGTTGGCCTCCGGGTCGATGCGGAAGTCGATGAGGAACGGGCCCTTGGTCCGCTCCGCAGCATCCATCGCGGGGCCGATCTCCTCGAACCTGTCGACTCGAACGGCCGGCAATCCGTAGGCGTCGGCCAGCTTGACGAAGTCCGGCATGTGGCTGAGGTCCGACTGCGACCGCACTCCGCCGTAGAAGTCGTCCTGGAACTGGCGGACCATGCCGAGGGAGAAGTTGTTGAGAAGGACGATCTTGATGTCGAGCTGGTGCTCGACCGCGACCGACAGCTCCTGGGCCGTCATCACAAATCCGCCTTCGCCCGCCACACACCAGACTGCCGCGTCCGGACGGCCGAACTTGGCGCCGATCGCGGCCGGCAGCGCGAAGCCCATCGTGCCGGAGCCGCCCGAGTTGAGGAACAGTCCCGGCCGGTCGTAGTTCCACCACAGGGCGGCCCAGATCTGGTTCTGGCCGACGTCGGCGACCACGATCGCTTCGTTGCGGCATCGCTTATACATGTCGATCAGCACGTCCTGCGGCTGCAGGTGTCCGTTCGAGTGCGTGTACTTGAGGGGATGCTCCTCGCGCCAGGCGTCGATCTGGGAGAACCACCGGCCGCGGCCCTCGTGCAGCTCCCCGATCTGTGGGGTCATCGCTTCGAGGGCGTTCTTGGCGTCGGCGACCAGCTCGATGTGCGGGCGCACGTTCTTGCCCATCTCCGACCCGTCGATGTCGATGTGGATGAAGGTCTTGACCTTCGGGGCGAAGTCGGCGAGGCGGGCGGTGACGCGGTCGTCGACCCGCATGCCGACCATCATCAGAACGTCGGCGTTCTGGACCGCTTTCAGGTTCCAACCGGTGCCCATGAACCCGGTCATGTGCAGCGAGAGCGGGTGGTTGACGGGGAACGCTCCGACGCCGAGCAGGGTCGTGCCGACCGGCGCGCCCGCTTTCTCGGCGAACTCGCGCAGCTCGGCCTCCGCGTGGCTGAGGATCACGCCGTGGCCGGCGAGGATCACCGGGCGCTCCGCGTTGGCCACGGCCCGGGCAGCTTCACCCGCGCGGTCGAGGTCGACGTGGCCGTTGAGCTGGTAGCCGGGGATGTCGAGGCGTTCGAGGTTGACCGGCTCGGCGTTGGCCTGCTGCACGTCCTTGCAGATGTCGATCAGCACCGGACCGGGGCGGCCGGTGGTGGCGATGTGGAAGGCCTCGTGGATCACGCGTGGAAGCTGTTCGATGCTGGTGACGAGGTAGCTGTGCTTGGTGACCGAGCTGGTGGCGCCGATGACGTCGGTTTCCTGGAATGCGTCCCGGCCCACCTGGGTGCTGGCGACCTGACCCGTGATGGCGATCATCGGCACCGAATCCATGTACGCGGTGGCGAGGCCGGTGACCAGGTTCAACGCGCCCGGACCGGAGGTGGCGAACACGACGCCCGGCTTGCCGCAGGCCCGCGCGTAGCCGTCCGCCATGTGAGCAGCGCCCTGCTCGTGGCGGACGAGTATGTGCTTGAGCTCGGGGTGCTCGGGTAGGTGCTGGTAGATCGGCAGGTTGGCGCCGCCGGGGTAGCCGAAGATGTACTCGACACCCTCGCGCTCCAGCGCCTCCAGGATCATGTCCGCTCCGGTCAACTTGGCTCCTAACTCCTTGTAAAAATGAAGAAGCCCCCACCTCTCGGTCGGGGGCTTTTGCGATCTACTTTGTGGTCTGGTTAGCTGTCGCGTGCCCCCGTTCGTCCGAAGCCAATAAGGCCCAGGAGTCCAAGGAGGAGTACGAGGGTGCGAGGCGAGCTGACCATGTGAGCTTTGAATAGTAACGAGCGGGACAGGGGTTTGGTTGTGCCCGGGGCACAAATTTCGCCCTTTGGGTTTGCGTAGAGTTGTCGCTCGCCATGACAAAGACCCTCGCCCAAAAGCTGTGGGACAGCCACGTGGTACGCAGCACACCTGGCGAACCCGACCTCCTCTACGTGGACCTTCACCTGGTCCACGAGGTGACCTCCCCGCAGGCTTTCGAGGGGCTGCGACTGGCCGGCAGGCGGGTCCGAAGGCCGGATCTGACCCTCGCCACGATGGACCACAACGTCCCCACCCAGGGCGGCATCGGGGCGGCGGACGAGCTGTCCAGGCGCCAGATGGAGCTCCTCGCTGAGAACTGCCGCCGGGAGGGCATCCCGCTGCACCAGATCGGCAGCCGCCGCCAGGGCATCGTCCACGTGATCGGGCCGGAGCTGGGCCTCACGCAACCCGGGATGGTGATCGTGTGTGGCGATTCGCACACGTCAACCCACGGTGCGTTCGGGGCGCTGGCCTTCGGGATCGGGACGTCCGAGGTGGAGCTGGTGCTGGCGACGCAATGCCTGCCCCAGAAGCGCCTGGGCGACCTGGCGGTCACGGTCTCCGGGGAGCTTCCGCTGGGAGTGACGGCCAAGGACATCGTGCTGGGCGTGATCGGCCGGACCGGCATCTCCGAAGGCCAGGGCCACCTGGTCGAATACCGCGGCCCGGCGATTCGCGCTCTGTCGATGGAGGGCCGGATGACGGTCTGCAACATGACGATCGAATGGGGCGCCAAAGCCGGGATGATCGCCCCGGACGACACCACGTTTGGCTATCTCTTCGGCCGGCCTAGTGCGCCGAAGGGCGCCGCCTGGGAGGCGGCGCTGGACTACTGGCGGTCGCTTGCCACCGATGACGGCGCTTCGTTCGACGGCGAGATCACGATCGACGCAACTCACCTGGAGCCACACGTCACGTGGGGAACCAACCCCGGCCAGGTGGCGCCGGTCACGGGGCGTGTTCCCCAGCCGCGATCGGACACGGATGAGCGCGCATTGAAGTACATGGACCTCGTGCCTGGCACGGCCCTTGCTGACATCGCGGTCGATCGCGTGTTCATCGGCTCGTGCACCAACGCCCGGATCGAGGACCTGCGCGCCGCCGCGAGCGTGATCAGGGGAAAGCACGTCCACCCCAAGGTGCGCGCGATGGTCGTTCCGGGATCGATGACCGTCAAGCGCGCCGCCGAGGACGAAGGCCTGGACCTGATCTTCAAAGCAGCCGGGTTCGAGTGGCGGAACGCCGGATGCTCGATGTGCCTTGGGATGAACACCGACATCCTGGCTCCGGGCGAGAGGTGCGCCTCGACCTCCAACCGCAACTTTGAAGGCAGGCAAGGATCGGGCGGCCGGACTCACCTGATGAGCCCTCCGATGGCCGCCGCGGCGGCGGTTACGGGGCACGTCGTGGACGTGCGGGAGCTGCTCTAGATGGAGGCGGTCTCGCAGGTTTCGGGACGGATGGCGCCGCTCGACCGTGCGGACGTCGATACGGACCAGATCATCCCGAAGCAGTTCCTGAAGCGGATCGAGCGCACCGGTTACGGCCCATTCCTCTTCTTCGACTGGCGAGCGGACGGAAAGTTCGTGCTCGACAAGCCGGAGCACGCGGGTGCTGCCGTGCTGGTGACAGGCGCCAACTTCGGCTGCGGCTCGTCACGGGAGCATGCGCCCTGGGCACTGCGGGATTTCGGCTTCAAGGCGATCATCTCGCCGAGCTTCGCCGACATCTTCCTGGCCAACTGCTACAAGACGGGTTTGCTGGCGGTGACTTTGCCCGAGCGGCAGGTGCGGCACCTGCTCGACCTGGCGGCGGAGGACCCCGCCGCGCAGGTGACCGTCGACCTCGAGAAGCAGGAGGTGCGCGGCGAAGGCTTCGCCTACCGGTTCGCCGTCGACCCGTTCGCGCGCGAGTGCCTGCTCGGGGGCCTGGACGAGATCGGGTTGGTGGAAAGGCACACCTCCGAGATCG
>DATBZR010000077.1:0-4856 GCA_036513095.1 Candidatus Dormiibacterota bacterium
CCCCAACAGCCGGCTACTCGCGTTCATGGTCTCGAGTTCGTCGTGGAAGGAAGGCGAGCTATCGGTCGACCTACGGCAGCCCTTCAACCTGATTCGGGATGGTATTGCTGCCGCGACTGCTGCAGAGCGCTCTGCGACCAACGGAAACGGCTCTCGAACTGGTCGAGTTCTGGCACTTTCGAACTCCCCTAAGCGATCGATTTCCAATTCGGAAGCGGTCGGCCTGGGCCCTTCGCAAGGCAAAATGGCGAATTGGCTCCGGGACAGGGATTCGAACCCTGAACCTTGCGGTTAACAGATCGCTGCGCCCCGTTCAGAAATGACGTCCCGAATACGCTGAGTGCCACTGAGTATCACCAATTCGCACCGTTTGTCGCCGGCGTTGCTGTACGTCAACTAACCCCTCGGCAAGAGTATTGCGACCATCTGCATTGGATAAATCTCTACGTCAGGCGACATCTTTAAAGAAGCGGGCCACGTCGTAATTACCGATCAAGCGCGCCAATCCCGCTGGTCTGTCCCGACTTAATTCGCCTTCAACGGATCTGCTCCCCTTTCGCGAGGGAGGCTGATGAGATCGCCGCGGCCTTTAGAGTTGAAGACCGCCACAAACAATGGCGTGCTGCCGAACACGTTTTCGGCATCAACCTCGGCTCCGTGATCGAGCAGACGTTTCGCGACATCCACGGACCATTGCTGGGCGGCAAGATGCAGCGGAGTGAAACCCTGTCGATCTCCAAGGTTGGGATCGGCACCTGCTGCCAATTGCTCCTGTTGTAGGAGGGCAAAGTTGATCTGGTCCGGGCGGAGGGAGTTTTGCCGCCGCACAACCCCACCGCACCTCGTCGGCGCCTGCCGCCACGGCACGTTCATAGCCCTTCTCGTTGAGGACGAGGCCGGCGTACGAGGTGCTCGGCTTGCGATGGAGCGCCGCCATCACCTCCTCGGCGCCGGCATCTGCGGCACGAGCTTCGGATTGACGAAGCTGGCCGCCTCCAGCCGCCGGAGACCCGCGGCCGTCAGGCGGTCGCAGAGCTCGGCGCGCACGGAGGGCTCGAGAATCGTGGCTTCGTTCTGGAGCCCGTCCCGCGGACCGACGTCGCAGATCAGCACGCTCAAAAAGTAAAGGCAAGGGCGGCGGGCCCGAATCGCCCGCCGCCCTGATTGGCTTGCTTAGATGAGAAGCGCTGCTCTAGCTTGCCTTCGCGAAGTAAGCGTCCTCGCCCTTTCGGGTGACGCCTGCGAAAGTCACATCGTTACGCATGTCGGTCCAGTAAGCGACCACGCCGCCGTCCGCAGTGGCGGCGATGTTGCTGTAGTCACCGCTGAAGGCGGTGGCGTTCTTGAAGGCTGGATCTGGACTCACGGTCCGGGCGAACCAGCGGTCATTAGTGGTCGGGTCTGAGTTGGCGGTCGAGACCGTCTGCGTCGTGAACGTCAGAGGCGACACTGACGTGACGGATGCGACGGTGTAGCCATACATGTGATTGCTGGGATCGACCGAGCGGTCGAATGTCCCGATCCGCAACCTGCCGGACGTGTCGTAGACGCTCCACTGCTGGTACTGGTCGCCCGCGATCGCAAGCGCCGCCGGTGCGGACCAGGTCTGGCCGTGATCGAACGACTCGCTGATGACGACGTCGGAGTTGGTCTTGGCGGTGTACGGGTCGCTCGGCGCGGGCGTGACGCTGTCACGCATGTCTGACCAGACGACCGCCAGATGCGCAGCGTTGGTGGGGTCGGCGGCGATGTTGCCGGCAGCCCAGCTGCGAAACACGCTGTCCTGATAGGTCTGGCGGCCGAAGGCAATCGGGTAGTCGGTGTTGCCGTCGATGACCGTCGCCACCGTCACCGGAGCGCCCAAGGCCGCGCCAGTCGTGGGGCTGACCTCGACGACCTCGTAGTCGTCGCGGCCGGTCGTCAGGTCGGTCGTGTTGAGGAACGAGACGAAGATGCGGCCATCCGCCGTCACCACCGGTGTGGAGACGAATGCCTGGTCCAAGGTGCCGGAGATGATCACGGGTGAGGACCAGGTGCTGCCGCCATCATGCGTGACCGAGCTGTGAATCCGAGCGGAGATGAAGCCGCCCTTCTGTCCCAGCTGGAAGTCGCCGTAGGTGACGATCGCGTTGCCGTTCTGCCATGCGGCGACGTACTCCTTGTCGAGCAGGTCGCCCACGCTGCTGGCCACGCCGCTCCCGGACGCTACGCGAACCACGCTCCACGTCTTGCCGCCGTCATTGGAGTTGGAGACGAGGACGTCGGGGTTGGTCGCGTTCGCCTTGCTGACGAAGCGGAAGCCAAGAGTGCCGTAGTAGGCGCGTCCTGACGCGTCAAATGAAAGCGCCGGGTCGCCGCTCGCCTGGTAGGTCGAGCTCGAGAATACGGGGTACATCGACCAGGTCTTGCCACCATCGAATGTCACGTGCGCGCGCGAGAGGACGGTTTCCGCCACGTGCCCTTCGGCGTTGAGCGTGAGCTGGTAGTCGTTCACGCCGCCGATCATGTTCAGAGGATTGGTCGGGTTGACGGCGATCGAGGTCTCGTTGTGCGGCCCCACCGACGATTCCGTGCAGTCGGTGTTCGCGTTGGCTCCCGTTTGCAAGCCGGTCGTGCAGATCGCCGTTCCGGTTTTGGTCGAGGGAGCAGTGCCGAAAGCCGCGCCGGGGACCGGGGCAGGACCGCCAGTCACGTTGTGAGCGAAGTCGACTGGCTGCGGATTGGTGTCGGCAGCCACAGCCAGCGATTGGCTTAAAGCCACGATCGATACGGTCGCCAGAATCACGCCTCGAATTGGATTCACCACGCCTCCTTCACACCAGATGGACACTCGGGATACAACCGTGGAACCCCCAATCGATCGTAATGGAAGCTTGCCACAGCGACGCTCAGAGCGCCAATTTCGAGTTCAGCGGCCCTGTGGGGCACGCAAATTCATGCGGGGCAGAAAGCCCGAGTCAATCCACAATCCTGAGATGGTGCCGGCGCTCGACGGCGGTGTCGCGGGTTGATGGTCCTTGGGCCAGCTCGATGGGAACGAAATAGCCGGGCGGCTGGCGCGATAGATGCAGCTGCCTTCTGAGCTCCCGATTCAGCTCCTGGACATCGCTCCGTGCCAGTCCACCGGACTCAGCGACCGCGTATTCGTAGAACCGCGCCATGTCATTCATGTAGCCCAGCACAGTGCGGCTCGCCGTCTTGGCCAGCTCGACTGAACCCGGATCGAGCGCGCCGAATCGGTCCAGGGGGAGGTTCTCCGCACGAAGCTCGTTGTGAATGAGGGCCACGACCGAGGCCCCGATGGGCACCAGCTCGGCCTTGTGCACACCTGGAACGAAGACCGAAAACAGGGTTCCAGCGTCGGCGAGACGCATGCACTTTTGTCGCTCGAGCCAGAGCAGGTTGGCGTACCAGTCCTCGTCGCTGTGCTCCGTGGCAGCTAGGTCTTTGGGGCGGGGACCGAGAAGGTTCAGGGCCTTGGCAGTGCATCGTAGAACCACGCCGCACATGGTATGCGGCACTCACCCGCCGATTAGGCGGCCGCCGATAGCGGCTCCACCGAATACTCGCGTATCAATCCGCCGAGCACGTCGCGGCACACCACTCTTCCGGGCATCGCGATCACCGGATCGGACCGCGCGATCGGAGTCCGGAGGTCCAAGCCACGATGAGGTCGGGCCTGGTTGTAATGCTCGAACCAAGCCTTCAGGACGCGCTCTAAGTGGCGGTGACCGACGATCAGGAGCCAGTCCAGACACTCACGCCTTGTCGAGCCGATTTGGCGTTCGATGTGCGCGTTCGCCCGCGGCGCCGCGATTGGAGTCCTGATCACATTCAAGCCGGCGCTCTCCAAAATGGCATCGGATCCGCCAAACTTGGCATCATGGTCGCGAATCAAGAATCTGGCTTCCATACCGAGTTCGGTCAGCTCCCAAGCTACGTTTCTGGCTTGCTGGCTCACCCAAGTCGCGTTGGGCGAATCGGTCACTGCGAACCAGATCACACGCCTTGTGGCCAGCTCCATATATAGGAGGACGTAGAGCCGCTTCAGGAAGACAGTGTCGACGCTGAAGAAGTCGGTGAGCACGATCGCCGAAGCCTGCGCCCTCAGGAAGGACTTCCAGCTCTGACCTGAAGGATCAGCGCTTGAAGCTCGGGGTCCAAAGCCGTCGCCCGCGACCACGTCTTTGACCGAATGCCGCCCAACGTCGCCGAACCAACTCACGATGCCAGCCCAGCACCGTCGCCGGTTGCACCAATAGGCCGGCCAGAGCTGCCCGATTCACGACTCGGCTCAGCGCTGCCATGATCACTCGATCAGCCGGCTCGAGATCTGGCCGCTTCACGTGCCGCCGCAAAACGCGAAGCTGATGACGGAGCAGAAGCAACTCCGCCTCAGGGTCGCGAACTCGCAGCCTTACATCGACGAGGTCGAGAAGGAGTCGAAGGCAGGAGTAGAGAAGGGCGAATAGCATCGGGATGGCGATCCTAACGGCATACCCAACCTACCGCGGGTAGCCAACCCGCCGACGAATATGTGTGCCCCACAGGCGTGAGATGCGGATGGCTTTTGCCCCCCTTCAGGGGCAAAAGTCAATCTGCAGGCCTGGGTCGGACTTTTGCCCCTCCTACAGCGCGGGGCTCGCCCATCCGGCGTCCGGCCATGCGCCTGTCGGTGGCGAAGAGGACGCGCCGGCCGACGTGCGTACGCTCTAGACAGCGCCTCTCACCGCAACGGCGTTCGATGGTGGACCGCCGTTCGCCCACTCGCCGGTCGGCCGTCCTGGGAACCAGCGTTTCGCAGGGTTGAGGCGCGATACGGTTACCGAGCAGTTCCCAAGCATCGTTGTACGCCT